>JALUTL010000362.1:18718-21528 GCA_027016475.1 Candidatus Heimdallarchaeota archaeon | reverse complement strand
TCTAGGTTCTCATTCGATCTTGGTTGTCAGGCAGGAAGGATTTTCATCACCAGAATACTTTGCTTGCTGTGATATCGACTGGCAACTTACATTAGAAAAATTCAAGGCAGTTGCTGAAGCATTGGATACTTCTGCAGAGCGTGTAGCTGTGGTCTAATATAATGGTTGATTTTTATCGATTTCCCTTATCCAAGAATTGATTCCACCAACCAAGTGCTTCACATTTGTGTAGCCCATGTCCAGAAGTTGGATCAGGGCACGTGCGGATCTTCCACCAGTTTTGCAATGAAGGATAATGGGGAAGTCTTTGGGAATGTTTTCCTTAATGATTAGATCTTCCAACTGTCTAAGTGGAATCAGCCGAGACCCTTCAATTTTACTGATTTGCTGTTCCATGGGATTTCGAACATCAATTAACAGATGTTTGAATCCTGAGTTCCGAAGTTCAGCATATTCTTTTGGCGTTATCAGGTGATCTTCAGTTATTCGGTCAGTTTCTACCGAAGTTATTCCGCAAAATGCTTCGTAATCGATAAGGCCTTTTATAGTCGGATTATTGCCGCATATTGGGCAATCGGGGTTCTTTTGAACTTTCAGCTCACGGAATTTCATTTCCAGTGCGTCATATATCAGTAATCGTCCGATCAAGGGGTCACCGACATTCAAGATCAATTTGATTATTTCAGTTGCTTGAATGGTTCCGATTGTGCCTGGAAGAATACCAAACACGCCACCTTCTGCGCAGGAGGGTACTAGACCAAGAGGCGGTGGATTAGGATACAAACATCTATAGCATGGTCCTTTGTTTGGGTCAAATACAGATGCTTGCCCTTCAAATTGGAAAATTGATCCGTATACATTTGGAATTCCCAATAGTACACAGGCATCATTCACCAAATAGCGCGTCTGATAATTGTCAGTGCCATCACAGACGATATCGTATCCTTCAATCACAGCCAATGCATTCTCAGCAGTTAGTGGTTGATTATATGTAACAACATTGACATATGGGTTTATCCCTTTGATTCTTTGAGTAGCTGAATCAATCTTTGGCTTTCCGACATAGTCTGTTGAATGGATTATTTGTCTTTGGAGATTGGTTTCATCCACCACATCAAAATCAATGAGTCCTATGGTTCCTACGCCAGCGGCTGCCAAATAGAGAGCGATTGGAGAACCTAGTCCTCCTGTGCCTACAAGCAGAACCTTCGCATTTTTGAGTTTGGTCTGTCCTTCCAACCCAACTTCAGGAAGAATTATGTGCCTGCTGTATCTTTGAATCTCATGGAACGTCAGTGTTTCAACAACCGGGGTTTCCATCATTTGAGACCTCCTGCAATTGAAGGAATGATAAAAATGGTGTCCTGTGGCTCAAGATGTGCACGAAAACCATCAGGATGGTGTCTGACATCTGTATCGTTGATATAGATGTTGACGTAACTCCTCAGTTCATTTCCTTGAAAGAGATGCTTTTGAAGGGCAGGATATGTTTCTACAAGTCGCTTCAATGCGTCATCCACTGTTTCAGCCGCAATTTTCACTTTTTTCTGGTTGTTTGTATAAATTCGTAGTGGCGTTGGTAGAGTAATCTCTATTTCGTTCATTGTTTTTCCTCCATTACTTTGATTTCTTCTTTGATAAACTCACGGTTCTGAAAAGATTTCAGTCGCCATGAGGTGATTTCTTTTGCCTTTCCCTCCTCAACGCTCAAAACCATGTAGGAAAGATTCGGGAAAGCGTGTTCAAGGTCATATTTTGATGGTTTAGCCGGATGATCTGGGTGGGAATGGTAAATTCCAATCAATTCCAACCCTTTAGATTCAGCATCCTTTTCAACCTTGAGCAATTCAAAGGGATCTACATTGTATCTTCTAGTTGGCATATCTGTATTGATGTTCTTCAAACGCCTGATTTCCACAACTGATGACACCCCGTCATTCTTGCCTAAAAGTGCGCCGCAGCATTCCAAATTATAGGCCTCTTCTCCATGGGCGAAAATTTGATCCAGGACATGTTTCGGAATTGTGATCATTTTATTTCCTCCATACGTTTTCCGACAAATAGCGATCCCCACGATCGGGCAGAACAGTAACTATTGAGTCGGCCTGAGTTGATTCTGCCACAGACAAGGAAGCTACTATGGCTGCACCAGCTGATATTCCAACCAATATGCCATGCTTTTTGGCCAAGATTTTGGTCATTTTGTATGCCTCTTCTGTGCTTACTTCAACAGTTTCGCTAACCAAAGAGGAATCAAAAATCGCAGGCTTTTTTGATGTAGAAAGATGTTTCAACCCCTCTAGGCCATGAAATGGAGTGGAAGGTTGGACAACGATCCCCTTGATGTGCGGGTTCTTTTCCTTCAGCCTTCTCAAAGTTCCCGTGAATGTGCCAGTTGTTCCCAACCCTGCGACAAAATGAGAAACTGTTCCGTTGGTCTGTTCCCAAATCTCCTCTGCAGTTGTGTAATAATGGGCTTGCCAATTTGCATCATTTGAATATTGATCCAAGTAAAGAAACTCGTGAGGGGTTTCTGATACAAGTTGTTGGGCTACTTCGATAGAGCCATCTGTTCCTTCCAATGGATCCGTCAGAATTAGTTCAGCGCCATATGCTCTGAGCAGTTGCAATCGTTCCTTGGATGCATTGGATGGAATGCAAAGGGTAAGCTGGAAATTCAAGGAAGCACACAGCATCGCCAAAGCAATACCTGTGTTTCCTGAAGTGGCATCCAATATTTTTTTTTCATGGATATCCTTCACTTCAGACATTGCTTTTAGGAGCATGAACATGGCTGCCCGATCCTTGAC
>JALUTL010000362.1:0-18708 GCA_027016475.1 Candidatus Heimdallarchaeota archaeon | reverse complement strand
CGCCAATAGTTCAACATCTTTGTGCAGGTGAAGGTTCAACAGAGGAGTATTTCCAATTAGGTCAAATAGTGGAGATTTGGATCTCAGGTTCCTGTCGTTCCAATAGTGAACCTGATCTTTGATTGGTGACGCTAGGGAAGCCATGTTGTGTGATATAAATTCGGAAAGTTCGATTAAAAAAGACAGGATAATGGCAAGACCGCCGAGTTTCCTTAAATGGCTGAAATCAACGGATATAAAGCCTTCAACTAGTAAATGAGGAATTTAATCGCCGAAAGAGTGCAATTTCAAAAAATTAGCAAACTGAATGATGAGTCAATATAGCGATAGGTCAATTGAAACTTACTAATAGTTTATTCTGATTGTAATATATACATAGACGGAGATCAATATTACTCAATTTGCCCATTTCAGCAAGAAATCTTTTTGATGTCATTGCGTATCGTAGAGTTCGCATAATGGAAGACCTAATCATTTTGTTGACATCGATCTCCCTACTTCTTGCAGTTGCAATTGGAGCCAATGATGAAACGTTTGCACCTGTGATTGGTTCCAAAAGGCTGACGGTTAACCAATCAGTCATTGTTGGTTCTGTCCTTCTTATCATTGGTGCATCGACTTTGGGGTTTAGAGTTGCAAAAACTGTTGGATCAGATTTGACAGAGGCAACCTATACAATTCCGCAGGTTTTGACTATCCTTTTGTCAGTTTCATTCCTGTTGATATTGGGATCAATGAAAGGTTTACCCCTATCCACTACACATACAATGGTAGGAAGTACTATTGCCATGTCCTTGATACTTGGAAGGTCTGATGCCATCCAGATGTCAGTCGTATTGAAAATCATAAGCTCATGGGTAATTTCTCCAATTTTGGGTTTTGTAGGATCTTTCTTGCTCATGAAAGTCATTTTTCGGATCAAACGGGCATATATCAAGGGGTTGGATGATGTAGACAGATTGGAGATGATATTTGCCAATGGGTTATTGGTGGCAGTTTGCATCACAGCATTTTCAAGAGGGGCAAATGATGTGTCAAACGCTGTTGCACCATTGGTCCCATTATACCAAGAACTGGCAGGAGCCGAGGACGGATTTTTGGTAAGGGTACCATTGTTTTTGGGTGGACTTTTGATGGCTGTTGGTTTGATAATCATTGGAAGAAGGGTTCTGATCACGTTAGGAAACGACATTGTTGAACTCAGCCCTACCACAGCAGTTGCTGTTCAGCTGTCAACTGCAATAGTGACAACAACCTCGGCAAGCCTTGGAATTCCGATATCTGGAACTCATGTACTTGTTTCAGCCTTTTTGGGAGTGGCTGTTGCAGCTAAAAGTGCAATAAACAAGCGAACAGTTGGAAAAATCGCGGTTTCAGCTATGGGAACACCCTTTGCCGCGGCCTTGGTCACCTTCCTCTTCTGGAATTTGGCCCTTTTGACCATTCTTTAGGAGTGATACGACATGAACAAAAAAGAAGAAAAGCAAAAATTTATGGAATTAGCAAACATTGTTTCTGAAGCAGGAAAGCTGATCAGCGAAGTGATGCTTTCCTCGAGTCCGGACAGCACCAAATTGGACAAGATACTTGCTCTTGAGAGCAAAGGGGATGAGCTCAAGGATATGCTTAACATCCATTTTGCAAAAGAACAGAATACGCCTTATTTGGCATTGGATAGGGCAAAGCTCCTCCGAAGGATTGATGATTGCCTTGATGAGTTTGCCAGATCTGCCAGAACAGTTCGGGAATTTTCAGAATTCCTCCCAGCTACATTAATGGAAGATGGAAAGGAATTGTTGAGTCTGATTCAACAGGCCAGCACTGATCTGAGTGAGGCCATCCATGTAATCTTCAACAGCTTCAAGGATGCGCTTGAGTTGGTCAAGCAAATTGAAAATGCACGGGATAGGGCACTCGATTTGGGGTCAGACCTTATTTCCAAGAAATTCAAGGAAGTTGAAGACTGGAAAACTTTTGAGGCAACAGAGCGTATTGTCAAGAGAATCCATGCCATTATGGCAATATTAAGGGATACGGCAGAGGTATTGCAGCTTATGGCTTACAAGTATGTAAATTAGGCTCGGAATTGTCGTGTGGAATTCATCGCCAAAGACTCCTTCTGGGGTTTTTTCGTCATCGCCAATTCAACATGGTAGTTTGGCTTAAAATAGTCTGAGATAAAAGACATGTTTCATTTTTTTGCGTTTAATCCCCGCTATACGAAATTGTTAATTCGTTGTTGTCAATATAGGTTACAATACGTCAGAGGTTAAAAACCAAACAACTTTGAGAATCTGATAGTCCGTTTCAAATAATTGTTCAGATCTCCCAGTTGTTTTTTCAGTTTTTTGGACAACTTTGTTGAATGCATGAAGTCATCAATTTGGGAAATGTACTTTTTGATTACTTCAGGATCCCTTTTTTCAAGTCCTTCTCCAAATATTTTTTCTGCAAGTTCTTTTGGAGAAGATCTCCCATCATTCAGATCCTTGACTATATCACTTATAGACAACAATTCGTCCAAAGTAGACACACGGATACGTAATGCTTGGTCAGGAGATAGGTTCAACGATTTCAAAGTTTCAAACAACATTGCCTGAATTTCATAGATCTCTGGATTGTCCAATACGAGATTTTGATTTTGCTTTGCTTTAAACACAATTTGTTGAAATTTCGGGTTGCTGTCAAGCGCAAGAGTGATTTTCTCAATATCGTCATATTTTAAAGTTTCAGATGTTCCAACCACAAAAACCAAGTTGCTCACAGATTTGAAATAATATATCAGTTGCTTAAACCGGACAGTTTCAATTTCTGCATCAAACGATCGAGTGATTGCATAGACACTTAAAAAAAGGGCTGACAGCAATATAGAATCATCTTCTTCTTGTGAAAACGTCTGCTGGAACAAAGGAACTCCAGTCGGGTTGATAATCAGAACAGTTTGTATCACAGACGTATCGTCAGTCATTCCATCCACTTCAGGAACTTGATGATTGCAATGGCTCAGAGAGTACCTTTACGCAAACTACAGCTCCGCCAAGAACCAGCAAATGAACTACAAGATGTATGAAATCATTTGCCACAAGAGTAAGAATCAAAGTAACAACGAAAGCAATGTCAAACAGGAAAAGGACAAAGATGATAAGGAACAGTCCAATCGCAAGTTGCTTGATTTTCGTTTGTACATTCGGATCAACAACATTTTGCAACAATTTTATCTGATAGAGAACTATTAGGGTGCCCAACACCAAGAAAGTGGCCAGCATTGCTGCCCAACCAATGACATCCCTAGTTTGTGTTCGTTCAGGAGTCAGCCTAGTGGAATCAAAAAACACACTACCAAGAATCAGAACAACAACGCCCAGCAACGCAGGAACAATCCTTGTTGGGGAACTGAAATATTCTTCTCCATAATAGATAGTGATACTTGCAATTGCGCCGAAAGAAAGACCTATAATCAATGAAGCCAGTGAAAGATCCCGCAACAAATTAGAGAGCTCATTGTTTCCATCAATGAACAAGGCCTGATACATGAATCCGTCGAATATTTGGTACAGCCCAAGACCTGCCAGAAATACCATGAAATATTGGTTGATTCTATATTTTGGATCCCTGAGGAGGACGAAAACAGCCGCAATAACAAGGAGAATCCCTGAAAGAGGGCTTAACAGAATATGTGTTTCAACTACAGACATTTTTTACATCACCCCTTTTGTGTAATTGTTAGAGTAAGTTGTCCGATTGCCTTATGAACTTTATGTGTAAAAAATAAATAAATAGCTGGTATTTCCACTCATAAATGAAATATAATGCAATTGCCAATCCTCTGTCGCTTCAGAGAGAACGGATATAACAGGAGAAGTGGAACAATTCCGGGAAGATGCCAAACATTAGGACATGTTTAGAGAACCAACCTGTTCAATGGATTGATATTGCATTGTAAATTTAAATAATGATTGTATCACATGTGCAATATGGATTTTCAGGAAACGAAAATGGACAAATTTTTCGCAACAGATGGGGAACCATTGATTTTGCATATTTGGGAGCCGAAAACTGTGGATGCGGTAATCTTTGCGATACATGGCGGTCTTGCACATGCAGGGGATTATGTTACACCTGCCAAATTTTTCATGGAACACGGATTTTGCACAATTGCTCCTGACTTGAGAGGGCACAAGAAAGAAAAGGTGGACATCAAGAAGTTTGATCTCTATGTACAGGATTCATTAGACGTACTGAAATGGATTAGGGAGCATTATCCACAGAAGCCAATATACATTATGGGGCATTCAATGGGAGGTCTCATTGCAACAATCATGGGGCTGAAATTTCCAACCAAAATGGAAGAAATCAAAGGGTTTGTTTTCTCTTCGCCCTATTACAGAAACGCAGTCAAAGTTGCAAAGATTCTTGAAGTGTTAAGCGGTTTTCTTGCATTCATTCTTCCAAAGATGAAGGTTCCAACAGAGGATTTTGTAGACTTTCTAACCCATGATGAAGAAATAACCAAGCGTCATAGAGAAGATGAAAATAAAGGCTTGAGAGGAAAGTTTGTCACAGTCCGATGGGCAAATGAAATTCTAAAGGCACAGAAATATGTGGACAAACATATTTCGGAATGGAAATTTCCCGCATATTACGTTTTGAGTGGGCAGGACAAGTTAACTGACACTCCGGCAGCCAAACAGATGATCAGCCGCATCAAGTCTGATCTTGTCAAACTTAGGATTGAACCGGACAATTACCATGAGAACTTTAACGAGCTGAATAGAGAAGAAATTTTCAAGGATATCTTTGAGTGGATGAAACAACTTGTGTAAAAATTTGATTCGATTCTTTTATTAATAATTGAGGAAAAGGTAGTATGAGGATCAATTTTAATGAGCAATAGAAAGTTGGCAGATCTAAAAAGGGCAGAACCTGAACTCATTAAGCTACCAACCAGCAAAGAGAATGGTAAACTGGTTCTTTTATTAGGCGATGATGATTCCCTTTTAGAGAGCTTGAAGGAACAGTTTTTGAATTTAGGGTTTGCCATAGTTGGGCCAATTACAAGTAGCGATCATGCGCACAATGTTGCACGCAGAATCCCGGTTGATGGTTTCATTTATCAATTGGGAACTAATTTACAGGAAATTCTGGCATTCTTTTCAATGTTGGAGGATTTCCCCAACCATCCTGTTGTCTTTATTGGACAGGCGGATGCAACTATCAAAATGAAACAGAAAAAATTAAGGAATCCGTTTACGACAATAACATTTCCCCCTGTCGATAAAGTCAAATTTTTCAAAAAACTGATGTCCGTCTTCAAAGTGGAGGATGAGGGAATAAATGATCATTTGAGATTCACCAATCTCCTTTTCATTGAAATAATCAATTTGTCCAGAAGAAGAGAAAGAAGTGAAATGGAAAGATTGATAATTGACCAGATTAACCAATTGCCAAATAGATGGCAGGAATATTCAATAATAGAATCACCTTTTCCGTACTTAACCATGAAGCCTGGACATATCTTTGACAAAAACAGCTTTGTCGGCGTTCTTGAAGTGTTCCTGTTGGAATTGGAGGAAACCATTGACAACAGCCTGAAAGTCGATTGGGGTAAAGATTTAGTCAACGATGCAATTCTCCAAGTCCTAGCAAAACATCATTTTGATGATCCCGACGTAAAAATCATTGCTGAAAGAAGAGGTTTGAATATCAAAACTACAGACGATATGGTTGATGAAGTTATCAAGTCTTCAGGGAATGTTTCGATTGGTTTTATTGCATTGGAAGACCATGGACCTGAATTGATAAAGTATGTGGGAGATTTGAACAAGGACGAGTTGTTCACAGAGCAGGTAGTTGCTCAAATGATTTCTGTTATAGGGCAAGGGGAAAGTTACAGAGAAGGGCAGTTTGGAGTAATCCCCTTGTTAACAACAGCAGACTATGTAGCGGTCTTGGCAAGCCGTAGGCTGGAATCATCAAGTCTGACAGATGAGAGAATGGGAGGATACAGTCTTACATTGCTTGCAATTGTTGTTCCAAAGTCATCAGCCAATCTTTTGATGGAGAAGAATTTTCAGCAGGAATTGATGAGTGAATTTCGTGCGGCAACTGAAGTTGAAGATATTACAGATGAAGTACTGAACAGTATGTACAAAAAAGTGAAATTCGTTGTAGCTCCTATGTGAATTACTACAAACGATCTTTTGGAATCAACATCAGGAATCCGTGCCTATTCATCGTTCCGTTCCAGTTTTTGTCTATCCAAATTGTTGAATCTTGTTGCACTATAATGGCCGGCCCGTCTATAGAATGATTAGCTCCCAATGATGTTTTGTCATATACAGGAACTGTCCCTAGTCTAAGAATCGTTCGAAACTCTTTGGGGGAAGGCTTGTTATTAGATTGAATTTTGGGGAGAACAGGATCCTGATGTTCGATGATAGCGGCCAAACGCAAGGTTACAGCCTCAATTGGTTGAGTATCGTCCGCAAATCCATAAAGTCTACGATGAAATGCAATAAAATCACTTTTTAATTGTTCTACAGAACTATTCCAAGGCACAGAGATTTCGAATGATTGTCCAATGAATCTAAGATCAATCGTTTTTTCATACGTTGCTTGGCGATGTTCAAGACCATCTGATTGCAATTTTGATTGAATTTGCTCAGTTATATCTTCAAAAGCAGTTTCGATTGAAGTAGGGTCTATGGCATCTATTGCAGAAAGAAATCCTTGACTTACATCATATCTAAAATTACCGGTCAATAAACCAAAAGCAGACCAAATTCCAGGGTATGGAGGAACAATGACCTCACTGATCCCCATTATTTCTGCCAAGAAGGTTCCATGCACTGGTCCAGCACCACCAAAAACCAAAAGGGAAAAATTGCGCGGGTCTACTCCTCTTTCTGTGGAAATTTCACGCAATGCATTTGCGATGTTTTCATGGAAAACACGTTGAATCCCATGGACACAATCTTCTATGTTGATTTGCAGGGATTCCGCAACCTCTCGAACAGATTGTTCCGCGAGGCTTTTGTCTAATTTCATAGCTCCCAAATTATCAGGAAGAATGCCGAAAAGCAGGTCTGCATCTGTGACAGTTGCATTTTTTCCACCCTTGCCATAGCAGGCAGGCCCAGGATTTGCACCTGCACTTTCAGGTCCTACCCTCAAGAAGCCAGATTCATTTTTGGCAATAGAACCTCCCCCTGCACCAACAGTAATTACATCTACAGAGGGAATAGAAACTGGCAAGCCTCCAATTTTAAGTCCATGTTGTTTCGATGCATGGTAATTGTAGATTTGTGCAATATCACTTGAGGTACCACCTATATCTAATGAAATTATGTTTGGTCTGTCAAGGAATCGTGATGTAAACTCAGCAGCAAGTACTCCTCCCGCCAAACCAGAAACAACAGTTTCCACTGGACGATCTACTAAGGAGGATGCCAAGGCCAGCCCGGTTGATGATTTCATGACAGCGAATATCATTTTGGGATTAATTTTTAGACAAGCTTTCTCAATTTTTGAAAGATAACGACTGATTAGTGGTTTAATATAGGCGTCCATTACTGTAGTTGAAAATCTTTCATATTCCCGATATTCAGGGACTACTTCGTAAGATATAGAAATGGGTTTTCCTAATGTTTGAAGACATGATTTCAAGGTTTGTTCATGGATTGGGTTCAGGAAGCTGAAAAGGAAACCTATGGCGATGGATTCCAAATCAGTCAGTTTTTGCAACTCCTGAAGGATTCTATTCATTTCCTCCTTATCCAAAGGGATTTCTACTGTCCCATCTGCTAACACCCTCTCTTTTACAGAAAAACGCATATCTCTTGGGACAAGAGGAGAGGGGCGTGTGGGGATTAGAGAGTATATGTCATCTCGCTTTTGACGACCGATCTCAAGCACATCCCTGAAGCCAGATGTTGTAAGAAATGCTACTTTAGCACCCTTTCGTTCTAAGATGGCGTTTGTTGCCACTGTTGTACCATGCAACAGTTCATCCGGAGGTTCAGAAATGTTTGATAAAACAGTCTGCACTGCGACAGTGGGGTCTTCTGGTGTTGAAGAAATTTTTATTATTTTGATTTCATTTTTTCCAATTAATATGGCGTCAGTAAAACTTCCACCTATATCAACACCAAGCAACCTTAAATTTTCCATAATCACCCTTTTGTACGATGAGAAGTTAAGCTCTTTTCAATATCAACTTCAGAATTGTCTTTTTTCTGGTTTTTTTGCTCTTGGTCACTAAATGTGCATTCAAGTTTTCTTTTCAATTGAAAATACTTCAGAAAATGCATGAGAATGGCCTTGAGTGGCGGTGATTTGGCGGCAAATTCGAAAAATCTGCCCAGCGGCAAGACAGATGCAAGTTGACAAATTGCTTCCGCTTCTGAGAACCAATTGTCATTTACCACCATATGGAAACTGACCCAATATTCTTCTGTGCCAATCGACTTAGTTCCCCAACGCATGATTTTATCATTGTGCATCGGGACGACAATAAGTTTCTTGGAAAACAAGCGTTTCAAAAATCTTGCAAATTTTGTGCAGAGTGAACAATCATCGTCAAAGGTAAGTAAAGGTATAGTATTCAACAAGTGAAACATGATCCTGAGACAAATAATTTTTCCTATAAGAAATCGTTCTAAGGATAGATTTTACGAAATAAAGGAAAATGTAGCTGTAAATTTTTTTTAGCAAGTTATGTTTTTCTAAGTGAATATCCATGGTGCTTAGATGAGCCAATTTGCGAACATTATCAATAAACTATCCAGAACATTCAACAAATGGATAATGACTGCTCTAGGGATAATCATATTTTTTTTCCTCCTTTCCTTAAATTTTGACGATACAAGGCTTACAGGCGGACAAGGGACTACTGTTCTGATCCTTTGGGTGGTATTCACGTTGATTTCTTTCTTTTATACATTGAATGGAATTCTCCTAAAACGATCATTTCATTCAGAAGTAAAAAGATACAAACAGTCAGGTAAGCCAGTTGAAGGCATAAGAGGTTTTGATGAGATGGTTTCGGCATTGGGAGAAGCAAGAAATATTTCTCTGCTAATTACAATCGGTTCGTTTTTTTCTTTCCTTACATTTTATCTTGCGTACCAAAGCATTCTGGATATAATGAATCTGATAACAATTGCAGTTGCATTTGCATTTGTAGCAATAAGTGTCCTGTTTCTTGTAGAATATCCAGAAGAAACAAGTTTTTCTCCTGGAGGTCTGATCGGATTCTATGAACCAGATATCTTTCCAATGAACTTGGACAATTTCCTTTCAGACGTATTTTTGACGTATTTGGATCCAGCAACTTATATGGAAATTGATGAATGGACTGCAGAATTGGAAAAGATGCTAGTGCCGTCATTTGAATCAGATGAGACGAGAGTGACAAGGGTAGAACGTGCAAGAGAACGTGTTCTTTTGCTTGCCTATCTTAGCATATCTCTTCCTGTGGTGATAACTCCAGAGATAGAACGCAAAGAACTACTCGAACTGATTGGAGAAGACAATTATGAACCATTTGTAGAAGGAAGAGCAACAGGCTTAACCTATAACGAAATAAAGAAGATAATCAAAAAAACAGAAAAAAGTGTTCCTGAAGCCTTTAGACTGATTGACCGGCTAGTAATTTCCTTGACCGACGATTATGATTATTTTACATCATTGGATACCTTCTTCACTATTGCTACAAAAACCAAACAAGGATCCATCAAGGAATCTGCTGGAATCATGCTGTTTATTCTGAACAACACACAAAATCCTGCAAGAAAATTTAGGGTGTCCATGAAAGCAGACATGAACTCTGTCCATCCACATACACAAGAATTCGTGCTGACAGTTGATCCTCAAACAGACCCGTATCCTGACGAAATGCCTAATTTTGTAAGTGATGAAAGTGATGACATTCTGTCTATTCTTACCAGAGTCTTGCAGGTAGGGGACACAATCTGGTTTAGATTAAAGCCAACGAGTTTTGGATACAAAGTAGTGACAGTACAGGCAGAAGAGTTGACAGGGGATAAAGTGTTTGGGAAAAGTGTTGAAATGAAGTTCACAAAATCCCTTTCTTTTTATGCAAAGGCCTATCTTCCAAAATTGAGCGCATTAAGCGGTGTTGCCTTGCCATTCCTCCAAAGCCTGTTTTGAAATATGTCATAATCTAAATGGTTAATATGATTTCATGCATTTTTTGGTTGTGAAACTTTCAAATGTGGAATTATGGAAGCACCATGAGGTTTCTCCTCTTCAAACCAACTGCTTTGTCTTTTCAAGAGGAAAGAGCTGCATTATGTTGGATCCTGGTGGTCCTGAAGCAGTCAACATAGCATCCAATCTTTTTAAAAGAGGATATGCAATTAAGCACATTCTTATCACTCATGGTCATTTTGATCACACCGGCTGGGCGGGTGAAGTCAAGAAATTGTCAACAGATGCCAAAATCTATGTGAATGTAGAAGAGCAACATGCCTTAAGGGATTTTGACACATGGGGAAAAGTCTTTGGTCTACCACCAATCCCGCCATATGAAGTAGATGTTTGGTTTGAGAAAGACCAAATTCTAGAGCTTGATGGTTTCGTGATCAAGACAATCCATTGTCCGGGCCACACACCGGGATCTACGATTTATTATTTTGAAGATTCCAAACTTGCCTTTACGGGAGATGTTCTCTTCAAGTTGTCAATTGGAAGAACAGATTTTCCCTATTCTGACACTCACTTGATGAACAATTCACTCAAAAAAATAGTGGATACCTTGGATGACGAGGTTGGATTTTGGCCGGGACACGGTCCACCTTCAACGATAGGCTTTGAGAAGAATCATAATCCATTTCTTTCAAATTTTAGATAACAATAAATAGAATGGTCTTACCAATTTAGTATAATTAAACAATAGTTTTTTTAATTTCATTTGCCATTATATAATGTTATAATGGATGCAATACATGAATTGGAACGTGCTTTGGGTTGTTCTATACGAGGTACAGTCAAGACGTATGAACGTTCCCAATTCAATTCAGATGGAGATTTGATTTATCTTCGGCTTACCGACAGGTATATCAAGAAAATTCCTCGAGAAATTGCACTTTTTGAGAATTTAGAGGGGTTACATCTTTCCTATACTGGGATTAGTGAACTGCCCCCAGAGATTTTTGAGTTAAAAAAGCTTCGACACTTGTTCGTTTCAAACAACTACATATATGAGCTTCCCGAAGAGATTGGAGAGCTAAAGAATCTCACACGACTAAGCGTTTCTTCAAATCGTATCACCCAAATGCCGGACACAATTGGAGAGTTGAGAAATTTAGAATATCTGAACTTCGGGAAAAATTATCTTTCATCGATTCCGGAAACCATCGGAAATTTACGTAACTTGAAAGAGATAGATTTGTCCTACAACAAAATTGAGACACTCCCAAATCGAATAACTGATTTGAATAACTTGGTCATACTGCATCTTCAAAACAATCGGCTGTCATTATTACCTGATGATATTGACAAGTTCTCTAATCTCAAAAAGCTGTTTGTCCAATATAATTTGTTACAGAGCATCCCTGAGTCCATTGGACTAGTTCGCCCTCTTTGGCAACTGTTTGCACACAACAACCAATTGTCTTCCATTCCAAGTACCATCGGCTTTTTGAAGGAACTGGAAATGCTTTGGCTTCAGGACAACAACATTTCAGAAATTCCTGAATCTATAGGAGAATGTCTAAGTCTCAAATACCTGTATCTTTCTCGAAATAACATCAAAAAAGTACCAAGAAGCGTTTTGAAATTGCCACTGGACACTCTTACCTTGGATACCAACCAACTGACATATATTCCGGACTTGGATCATATTCATTCGCTGAAAACGTTACGGATAGATAAAAATCCAGATCTTAGAGGGTTAAATGTAGCATTTATTGTCATTGCCCTCAAAAAGAGAGACGCAATTGTACTCCATGATGAACAGGAAACAGGAGATGACTACTACATTGCCAGCAGATTAGGCTAGGACGTGTCGTTTTATGCCTTTGACCATATAGAACGCACCAATCATAGTAATAATCGATAATTGAAGTACAAGGACATAAGGTAGTCCAAACAATTCAGCAATTTGTGAAAACATAATTCCTCCAATTATGAACTGACCCAAATTCGAAAAACCAGTCCAAACTGCAAATGAAGTCCCTTCCATAGTTTCGTGAGAAATTTCCTGTATCACCTTCAACTGGTATGATTCAAAAAGGCCAACACCAAACCCAATAAAGACAAAGAAAACCATTTTCAAGAACTGGCTTATTGAAACGGCAGGTATTGTGGGGAACACAATGCTCAATGCAAAGAGCCCAAACAAAACAATTCTTTTTTGTTGGTTTTCACCATCCTTCATCATTATTGCCATAACAAACGCACCAGCCATTGTACCTATGGAAAAGAGAAATGAAGGCAGTGTGAATTCGCTCACAGGAATTTCGAAGTCATTTGTTAAAAGAAATGCGAAGAGTGGAACAATAGCTAAACTCGCCCCAGAAAGAAAAAGAAAACCAATTTTATCTTTCAAATCATCTGCCTTAAAAATTGCCAATAGTTTAGAAAGGGAAAGCTTCAAGCTGAGAGTTCCCAGAACTTGTGCTTCCGGTAATACAAGAACCACAACAGTTATTGATATGCCAAAGAACGCAGATACATACAGCATGGGATACCAACCATAAACACGAACTAGTTGAGAGGAAACAATGCCTGCCAACCCCAATCCCAAACCACGTGATCCCCACGCAGTCCCCTGCAATCGAGATACAAAATCAATAGGGGTAATTTCCACACCAAGCCCATCAATTACTGTGTCGGAAATTGCCGTCCCAAATGCAATCAATAGAGAAGAAACAAAGAAACCAATATTTGCGGAAGTATGGATGGGAAGTGTCAACCACCCAACAAATGAAAGTACAGCTGCAAGGACTAGATAAGGTTTTCTTCTACCATAGTTTCCTATAGGAAGATTATCGGAGAGGAGTCCAAAGAATACTTTGAAGTACCATGGAAAAAGGAGCAATGCACTAAGAAGAATTGTGTCGCTTTCGCTCTGTACATTCAACTCATCACGAATATATATTGGCAAAAGTAGCACTAATGACCCCAAAGAGTACCCCTGTCCAAAATAAAAGAATCCAATGACCACAAGAAACCAACGCCTGAAAGGAGGTTTAATGATATTGTTTTGACTTTCCAACTAACAGATCAAATGACAAGAGAATTTAAAGGATTATTTTGATATGAAATTAAATTTCTTTTTTCCCCAATTTCCTAGGAGCGTTGGTGAAGGCCTTCGGCCAAAAGTTGAAAATAAACGAAGTAATCTTTGTTTGAAACCATTCAATAGCACGAAGACCAAAAATAATTATTTGCACTATCACTTTATGACAAATCCAGAAGAGTTGTTTTCACCAATAACATTCAGGACTCCATCCAAAAAGGGATTGGTTTCTTTTGCCGCTACTGATTTTCCAATTGGTCTTGGAGGAATTCGGATGATAAAAGGGGTAACACAAAGGGAAGTGGAATTGTTGGCGATTGCAATGGATCTCAAATTGTTAACCTACCATCTACCTTTCAATGGTGCAAAATGCGGCATTGATAACCAGTCAAATGACCTTGATGCGTTGATTACTTTCGTCTCAGAAATCCAAGATTTATTGGTTGGAAGTTCCTTATATGAAATACAAGGTCTTTCGATGGTGAAAGGAGATGGTAAGAGTTCAGATTTCCTTCAATTGATCACTGGCCCCGACATGGGAACATCTGAAGATATGTTCTTAGAAGCACTGAAGAAAAATGGTTTGCATAACATTGCAAGAAAAGGTCTTTTGTCTCAACAATCAAGAATGTTTGGTATCCCATTAGACAATGTTGTTACTGGTTTTGGTGTTGTAGTTGCAGCCGAAGAGATTGTAAGATATATGGAGAACAAACAAAAATGGGAAGACCCCCTGTTGGGTAAAAGTTATGCGTTGGAAGGGTTTGGAAAGGTTGCTAGCGGCATTGCCATGTTTCTGTCCGAAAGGGCCAATTTAAAGGCCATTTCAAATAAATTTGGAACTGTGATTTTTGATCCAAATTCACCCTTCTGCAGCAATGATGGATTTATCGTGGATGATTTAATCAAAATTTGGAAGCAAAAGGGTGATAGAATGATATATGAGCTGGAATTGGACATTCTTCCAAATCACAAACTGTTTGAGACAGAAGTTGATATATTGATACCTGGAGCGAGAATAGAAGCAATTAATTTAGACGTTGCAAATAAAATTGTGAAAAGTCAATGCAAATATATAGTCCCATCAGCAAACTATCCTTTCACATATCAAGGCAGAAAAATGTTAGAATCCAACAAATGCATAATCGTACCAGATTTCATTGCAAATGCAGGAGCAGTAATAGCAGCCATGCTGGATTTCACAACACTCGACATTAAGAGAACTGAAGATAACGCATTAAATCTGGTTCAGTCTGCAATTAATTGGGAAATGAAAGATTTGTTTCTACAAGCTGTGGCCTGTAGAGACATTAGTAATTATGGATTCAAAGTCTCCCTATATGATATAGCAATCAGTCGTGCATTAGAAAAAAAGAAGGTATTGAATAAAAGTAAATTAACAATTGAAAACATTGCTGATGATGTAATCACAAGATATTCTACCATATAATAAAGCCATCTCATCAAGTGATAGATTGAGCAACAAAAAACCAACAACTGTAGGAAATTTTATCTAGAATTACCCGATGTTCCGGAGAAAACCAAAACATTTTTTTCTGCACATTACGCCATTGCGATGATGAAGGTAAAAATTCTTTTTTTGATTATGTTATGCATAAGCTTTGGTTTCGTTGATCAAACATCGATTATGTCACAATCTAAGTTTAGAATCCATTCGGAAAGTGAATCTAGCGTTTCTTATCAACCCAATTCAAATCAACCTAAAGATCCTATTAATATTACAATTGGTTTGGTAATGCGTACGTTTACGACTGCAGCGTACAATAGATTCTATACATTCTTTGGAAATCCATTACTTGACCCTTCACAATATTTGGTTTCTTCTGTTCCAAGCTATGATCCACATTTTTGACACGTTAAAGAGGTGCTATTGCTTGAAGGATTTCGATCTAACCAAATTATTCCATTGGATGATAGGGTACTCGATAAAGGAGAAGTGTTTGATAAAAATGGCCTCCCACTCTATGATGTTTTGATTTTTTTTCATAATGAATATGTTTCCATGAAGGAAATTGACAATCTTCGAAGATATGTAAAAGGGGGAGGAAATGTAATTATATTAAATGGAAATGCTTTTTTTGCCGAAGTAGACTATAACCCGCAAACTAACAAAGTAAATCTATTGAATGGTCACGGGTGGGAATTTGATGGAGAAAACGCGTCCAAGCCAGAGCTTTATTATGGGGGACGTTTTCTCAATACAGAAACTACGAATGAGCATTTGGACTTTTTCGGAAGTAGATACAAAGTCTTTCGGGAAGGATCAATGCAAGGTGCACATGTTAGGGTGAATGTTTCAAATCCACATCCTGTTGCAACTATATTGCAAAAAAATGGTTATTCAGTTATTGGAACACAGTATTATTATTCACACGAAGAAAACACTCTATTAACTCCAAATGTTCCTATTATTGCTGATTGGAAGAGTTCTTTTCTTCAGCCAGATAGAGGAATAAAAATTTATGAAAAATTGCCATATGGTCCCTATGGTGGAAGTGTAGTTCATCTTGCGATTTATTCCGCAGGGAACTCATATTCTTCTGCGATTTATAAAGACTCTGGCTTAAGAAAGTTATTGAAGTACACCATTTTCCATCAATCGGGATTTTTGGAATATCCATGGATCCGCTATCCATATGATAATGGAGTAGTTAATGAGAATGAAATTCCAGTAGACATTTCTTCAAATGAACCAACAAGGGTATTTCTTAACGGGACAGAAATACATAGCTTTCGTGATGGGATGACATTAAAAAATCTTAAAGATGGAATGTATAATTTGACAGTTCTCTTTTTAGATAGCAATCTAACTAGGACAAGCATGTTTATGGTTGATAGAAAACCATCAGAAATTTTTGTCAATGGTGCCCCACATGATTGGAACACCAAATTCAAAGAAGGGGACTGGGTAAACATTACAATTAGAGATGACAACCTCAATTACATCAGGATACAACATTTTGAAGTAGTAAGGCAAAGAGGAAATCTCTATCAAGAGATTGTCAATGACAAAATTAAGGAAAAAACCATAAGCTTCAAAATAAAAAGCAAAAATCATTATTACATGTCGATTTTGAGCATTGACGGAGCAGGAAATGTCGCCAAGAAATGGCTTGAATTCAATAAAGATGCCAATATTACGATATATTACGATACTACCACAATATATGCCTATCTCGGAATATGTAAATGGAACACATAGCCGTGTATTCATTCCTACTCATCAGGCAGAATTTAACACTTCATTCCAAATTTCCTCAGATTTTGGTCAAAATTGGCAAACAATTCCTTTTTCTGGTTTTGAAGAAGATCCAAATCCAAATAGTGATCAAATGTTTGCATATTTCCCGCACAATTATACATCCCTTTGGTATAGAGTCGCAACTCGTTTCAACGGCACTGTTTACTACTTCTTTTCAATTCAGTCCTATAATGGAAATAGAACAGTTCCATATATTAAAAACGTTGAATATAGTGAAAACGGAACTATTCAAGTGATAAATCTCGGAGACCTCAAAAAACATTATTTGCTTGGGAAAAACTTCAGATTGTATGGATTACTTTCCAATGGCAGTCATGCAGATATTGCAAATCATTCTCTGCAATATTATTTGAACGAAAGTTCTCTTAAAGTCAAATTTGACAAACCAGTGAGCGATGCAGTAAAATACATACAAATTGCATCAGATCAAAACTACACCTTGCCAATCTTGCTTCATCATAACCTGGTTTCAAATTATATTAAATTTAACAGAACAAGTGTTATCTCTTCAACAAGCTCTAGTTTTGATACAACAAGTACGATAAGTGTAGATTGGTCTGTCATTAAAGGAGATTTGACCTCGAGTAAAATTTCACATTCAGAAGTTGTGATTGAACCAAAATTGTTTGTATTCATTGCAGCAATTACCATTCAACTAATATTGTCCCATAAATTTAAAAGAAAGTCTTGAAGTATCTCAAGCCGCTTTTGCTCCTCTTTCAACATCGATGAAGCGGCTTTCAATATATATTCGAGATAGTCTTGTGAAACAACCATTTTTTTCTCGTTTCCAATCGGCAATGAGATTCGACTTGTTCCAAGCACTTCAATAGTTAAAGTTGGTTTTACAGATTGAATCTTTGACTGTCCAAACCCTGCCTTTTTTGAAAGATTAAGTAATTTCAACATATTTTCAAGATCAGAGCAACCTACATGAAAATTAGGAGGTTCTAGAAGCAACCAAAGCTCATTCTGTTCAAATTCAATTGGAAATCCTACATTTTCAATGGTTATTGCTGAAGGACTATGGGATTTGAAATGGAATGTGGTGTTGTACTTGTTGCGGACAGAAGATTTGCTTATGATAATTAACCTTCCTGCACAAGAGGAGGTAGTGTAGTATTGTTCGAAGCCATTAATCAATTCAACCAGTTCAACAACTTCCAAATCTACTTTATTTTCCTTTTTGGCAGTTTCCCATTTTTTTAACGCGGCCTGTTTTTTTGTTTTGAACAGATTGACGAACGTTTTTGTTGTCATAGATTTTACCTGAATTCGTCAAATACATCATCAGGGGATATGTTGTTTCTTTTCAGGCCCAAAGGAGATTTGGCAGGATTGATGCCTGTTGACAAGGTTCTTTCAAGCTTTTCCAAAGGAATCCTTTGTTCAACATAAAACTTGCCAATCGGGATTTTGTCCCCCCATTCCAATCCTCGTTTAAATGCCATTGCAATATCCTTTGGATTGTAGTCAGGATCTTCATCCAGATTATAGATTCGTTCTTGATACCAGTCATAGGTGTTCAATCTGTTGAATGTAACGCATGGACTGATATCATCAATGAATGAGAAGCCTTCATGCTCAATCGCGTCAACAATGGTTTGTTCTAGATGTGTACCATTGCCAGAAAACGTTCTTGCAACGAAAGTAGCCCCTGCACCCAACGCCAATGTAATTGGATTGACTCGCCTTTCATCCACTCCTTCAGGTGTCGTTAGTGTGACCATGTGTTCCTGTGAGGTAGGAGAGGCCTGACCAAGTGTCAAACCGTAGATTTGGTTATCCATGACAATATAGGTAATGTCCATATTCCGTCGGGCAGCATGGATAAAATGTCCTGCGCCTATTCCGAAACCATCTCCATCACCACCGACCACAAGAACCTTGAGGTCAGGATTTGCAAGTTTAATCCCCATTGCGATTGGAAGTGCCCTGCCATGAGTACCATGAAAACCATATGTTGATGTGAAATGGGGGAAGTTACCAGAACAGCCAATGCCACTAACAATCACAACTTCATGGGGTGCATAGCCAAGATTCGCCAATGCTTTGGTAGTTGCTGAAAGAAGACCAAAGTCCCCACATCCTGGACACCAAGAGGGTCTCGGTCCTTTAAAGTCTTTTGCCGTATATTGGATCTTTTCAGAATCTATTACTG
>JALUTL010000361.1 GCA_027016475.1 Candidatus Heimdallarchaeota archaeon | reverse complement strand
TTCTACAACTGCAACTGTGTCTTCAGGAGTAGAATTTCTGATGAATTCCTTTGCTTCCTGCTGAATGAGTCTGATGTCGATTTTTTCATCAATTTCAATTCTTGATGACAGTTCAAACCCCGCTGCCGCTGCAATCGGTTCATATAGAAAAATTGAACGAAGGAGCCTGTTGGGGCCATTTTGCCACTTGATTACTAAATTATGGGCCTTTTTGATGAGCCAACCTAAATCAATCTCGTCATAATCTAAATATTCCCTTTGAACCAAGACTCCACGTTTTGCAATGTCAAAAATGGTTGAGGAAAAGGCAATTCCTGAATAAACTCTCCTCGGAAACTCTACCCAAATGTTTGGGTGAAGAAAATACAGACCGGGGAGCAAAAGGGGTGAATTCTGGAGATTTATGGCTATAGAGGCGCATTGGGAGACTTGATTGGCAAGAGTGGCAAAAGCAACCTGAGTGAAGCCTTCGCTTCCTCCTGGCATGTTACCAAAATCATCCACAACTATAAGGTAACCTCTCTTTATTTAACCATTGAGAATAATTCTGCTAATTTCTTAATGTTGGAGTTGCCGTTTCCCATTGAGTAATGAAAGTGTTTGCCATCATTCCTGCGAACTGCTCATCCGTTGAATACATTCCCACAAAATCCTTGATTTCCGATTTTGTGTCCACAACGGAATAGGAGGCAATTAGAACCTCTCTTCTGTCCTTTAGGACAATGACATTTGAAAGTTGAGCTTCAGACACCCTGACCTCAATAGGGGATATTCGCTGAAATGCTTCGATTTCATAAGGGTCATTGATTCCTCGAATACTGGTCAAGACCTTTACTTTAACACCTTGTTGGTATAGCTCGATCAGAAGTTTGGCCAGCCTATTAAAATTCAGATCTGATAATGTATCGATCAACAACAAAAATTCATCCGTACAAGCTTCAAGCATCTCCTTGATTTGAGAATGCATCTCTCTTCTTCCCAATATAGTGTATGCAACAGGGAAATCCGGTCTGTCCAAACGTTCATTCAACTCGTTTAATGCATGTTCAGCGTCCTTTATACGTTCCTCAAATTCCTTCATCACCATTCCTAGTACTTGAGAAGGTGGTTTTGCAACAAAAAGAGCAACGCTTCCCTTTCCTTGAATTCTGTTTACATAGCCTGTAGAGCTTAATTTCTCCAGGATCTGGTATATCTTGTTCGATGGAATTTCACTACTTTTTGCGATGTGAGAAGCTGTAGCCATTCCTTCTCGTATAAGGGCAGCATAGGTACGGGATTCATATTCAGACCATCCCAATTTCATTAATGCCGCGACTGCCCGATCTAATTCCATCACAATAAATTTGACAATGACTTTAATAAATATGTGTAAGGCGAAAAATAATTACCACAAAAAAACATAGGTTTAAATCACATTGGAACAACCAAAAACTGTGTATTCTTATCCTATCGATCTCGAATCCTATATCGACCGTATCGGGGGTAAAATCACAGGCTATGCCGACATAAATTTTGTTTCTTCGGTTTATCATCGAGCAATTTATAGACGAGGAAAAATTCCTGAGCTACACCGGAACCAAGAGATGGGGGTTGCATTTCGAATTTTGTCTGGCTCTTCTGAGCTTTCCTTGAATGTTGATTCTTTTTCTACACTGAATCGAACTATTGACCGCCTTGTTGATAAACACAAAAAAGAAGCAAGTCCAAACATTCCTCTTGCTGAAGGGAATGTTTACTCATCTACATCCTTGTTGCACAAAGGAAACATAACATCCTCATTTATTGACAATTTCAATACAGATGTAATCCCAGATTTCATTTCCATGCTTGAAGATCAACTTCCTGATGATTTTTCCTTTGAAATCGAGTTAGAAGGAAGTGAAAGTTTCAAATCGTTTCATTCGACAGAAGGAAGCAAAATTAACCAATCAAAAACTGATTTAACACTAAGCTTGCTCATTTCTGCAAAAAAAGAAAGATACAAGAAGCTTGTTGAAAGGTTTGGAGGAATTAATCGGGAAACATTGACATGGAATCAACTGTTAAAAATTGGAAATAGGCTTTCTGAAGACGCCAAACAACTGAAGAATGCGAGGCCAATGAAGTCTTCTTTTTCTGACTTGGTTCTGTCTGCAGATAGCACCTGGAGCGTTATTCACGAATGTATAGGTCATGCGGTAGAAGCCAACCAGAGTTTTTCATCTCAAAATGCGATAATGAGTTATTTAGGAGCAAAAGTTGCCCATACTGGGATTTCAATAATCGATGATAAAGGTGTTGATTCATTTGGCAGCTATGAATTTGATGATGAGGGACAGAAAGGGTTAGGAACCATTTTGGTGGAAGATGGAATACTTACCGGCTGGCTTACTGATAGAAAATCTGCATATTATTTAGGATCATCCTCAACTGGAAACGGCCGTTTATTTTCTTACAGACAACCTGTTGCAACTCGTCAATCCAACCTCTTCTTGGAACCAGGAAATGTGTCTATGGAAGAAATGCTTGAACATTGCCATACCGCATTCTATGTTGGACCTACACTTCTCGCTTCTGCTGATCCGATCACAGGGGTGGTTTCTTTGTACCCCCAATATTTTAGAGAAATCAAGGATGGAGAACTAGGTCAATTTTACATAGGCGGCAATATTACCGATCAAGCTCGTGTGTTCTTGAAAAATATTGACTTGGTCGGAAAAAATGTCATAAACAATCCTGCATATTGCTATAAAGGTGGAGTGCCAATGAAAATTGGGATGATCTCACCTCCTACTTTGGTAAGGAATCTGAGGGTTTCGACATGACTAATGAAGATATTGCAAATGCAGTAATTGATGAAATACTCTCGAAGATAGACAGACTAAAATGGGTTAAAAGCTATGAAGTTTATTTTCATTCCCTTGAGCAAAATTCCGTTGAAAATTCAGATGCCAATACAAGCTTTGGCCATTTGGACTCTTCAGGTGTGGCGCTTCGGTTGTTGACGTCAACAAATTCAATGGTTTTTACAGCTGCTTCCCTACAGCAGGTTCCACTGTTAATTAGTAGCCTATCTCAACCGAAAACTAGTTCTTCGATGGGTCAAATTGAGTTTCAACCTCTTAAGGAGAGTTTCATCAGATTACCATTGCCTGAATTTTTAGGAATTGAAGAGATTGAATCTTGGCACAACCTCTTACAATCTTTGTTGCCATCGCGCATCAATTATCGATTTGTCAGCCGCAAAGAGACGAGGATGATAACTAATCAGGGATCCCCTCTTTTGTATGAACAAAATATCAGCAATACATTTGAGTTTGCATTACGTGTGAAACCAAATTTGAATATTGCCCTTTATGACATGATCCCGTTCCTTTATAATGAGCATCGTTTTCTCAAAAACGTTGACAAAAAAATTAAGGAATACTTGTCTTATCCACCAAAAATTGAAACGGTACATAATTTGGAAACATTCTCTGTTGTTTTTGGCCCTAAAATCGTGGCAAAAATGATTTTAGAGGTCTTAAAATCAAACACAGAAATTCAAGCCCTTCCGTCAACCTTTCAGGTCTATGAAAATCCTCATGCACCTTTTCATTTTTTCTCTTCCATTTATGATGATGAAGGCTTACACACCCATCCCAAAGAATTGATTACAAACGGAACCAAAATTCCTTCATCTTTTTTCTATGAAGACAATGTGGTTCAATTAGGGCAAAATGGCTTTCGATACAATGAATTTGGTGAAGTCCCACGAAAATATGACTTCCCTCCGCGTTTCCATTTCACGAACATTTTTGTTGAAGGGGGTTCTGGAACTTTTTCGAATTTTCTCAAGGAACATCGTCATTTGATGTTGTTGGAGGATGGGGATGTAGTTTGCACTGAAGGCTTCTACCATGTGTTTGTTCGACAGGGACTGATTTATTCCGATGGCAAGGTCGAGGCAATTGTTGGTCAATTCAATGTAACTATTCCAACAGAAAAACTGATAAAACATGGAGAATATACTGCTGATCGAAAAACGTCAATCATAATGAATCATTTCAGCTCTGTTGAATGTGGCTTTTTAGGTATTCACCCCCATCTATTGTCTCTTGCTTTCTAGAGGAGAGATTGCTTTAAATCTTGATTTTCAATTGAGCACGTAAAGAGAATGTATTTAAACCGAAATTATCCCCTTCAAACAAGAATAGACAATCTTGTATGTAGATTCATACGATAGGTAGGTTTTTGGACAATGAAACAACAAAATTCAGCCTTAACATTTCTGATCCTTACAGTATTGACCTTATCCTTGTTCTCAGGGTTCGGATCTTCTTCTGAACTATCCATAAACCCGATGCCAAATGAGGATATACAATTCAAGAAAAGCCACGTACTCTTTCCAAACCAAGTTGCGGAAAACCTTTCTCGTCCCATTTTGGAGAAAGTCACTTTTCAGAATGGCAGCAACGTGGAAGTTCTGAGGGAAAGGAACGACACACTTGGTCTTGGGGCTGTTTTCAGATCTCACCTCAACGTAAACTATACGATTACCTACCTTGTAGTTAACGGTACGTCCGATACGTTGCCTTTGCTTCACGCAAACCTTCCTGACATTAATGCGACATTGGACTTCAATAACAAGACTGGTCCAAAATTGAAATATGTGACCAGTTTTAACCAAAGCCAGTTTGTGCTTCCGTATGACCCAGAAAACCCATTAATCAACGCAACAATCGCAAGATATGAGATAACTATCAATATGACGGTTGATTATGCAATATTCTATGCTGAGGTAAATGGGATTTCTGAGGATAGAGATTTTGTCAGGAATGCATTTTCCACTGGTGTTGTGTTCCGAACTTCCAGTGCTGAAACATTCTACATTCAAAATGAGAATGTGACAGTGGTCTTGGAAGGGAAGAATTTCATCAACACAACTTATGGTGTTGAATACAGAACTTCTTCTTCTGATACGTTCAAAACCTTAAACTTCACAAAAATCACGATTGTGAACTCAACTCTTGGTACATTTAATGCAACCCTTTCTTTGGGAGATTTCACTCCTGGCACAACCGTTGAATTCAGATCCATTGCTTATGTAAATGATACCGCAAGAAACGTTACCATTCTGTTGCGTCAATTGGATTACTCTAAAGTTGATGTAGGTGATGGAACTCCTGAATTGACAACTGACCTTTTGGTTTCACACGAATTTCCAATCAGAAACCAAACTGTATATACCAATAATGGCACTATTCAACTAAATGTCTCAGCCAGCGTACCAAAGGGAAACATTACTAGTCTGAACATCACGTTGATTGACACAATGTCCTCGTCTGTCAGCACTAACATTGTTTTGGCAAACAGAACCTTATTCAATACAACATTGGAAATGAACACAATCTACAACATTTCAATCATAGTTGAGACTGATAAGAACCTTAGAGCAAATACCACATATAGAATCATAACTGATGATGTTGCCCCAACAATAGCTTCATTTTCCAAAGATACTGAAGAGTTGAACATTGCTCGGCTAAACAAGACAATTACTTTCTACTTTAACTTTACAGATTCACATTCAGGAGCTGAAATTGCCTCGTTGTCTTTGGGAGATAATACTACAGTAGAGGTTACAGGTCTCTCAAGCTTTACTTATACTTACAAAGAATTTGACAGTTATGAGATCACTTTGGTTGTTTGGGATAAGGCAGGAAACTCAGTAAACTCAACAATCTTGTTGACTTTAGTTGAACCAGAGCTTCCACAACAATTTGCCCTCATTGATCCTGTGGTAACAACCATTGTTTTGGTATTGTTTGTGGCAGTAATTGCCTATCTGAGTTATTGGTATGGAAGAAATTGACTTAACTGCTACCTTCCTTGAATGCATCTAAATAATTTTTTATTAATCCAAGTTTTTCAGGCTCTGTTGAGAGGAATCCATAATATCTGTTTGTTGATTCCTGATAAAGTATTAAAGACAGAGGAGAACTTTCTGATGGACTGAAAAATATCAGGTATTGGCTAATTTCCGCGTCAATCTCCGTAATAACCAATTCATTGACCATCCCCTTAATTTCGTCTTCAAGAGGTAGTAACTCGTCTTGATACAGTATTACCTTCCCTCTTTCTGAAAGTGAGGGAAGTGTTTTTTGGAGAAGGTCGATGTTGCTTCTCATTTCCAATCCTAATCCCACATGGAACTCACCTTTTTCCGTAAGCTGCCCGGCATAGTGCGCTAACAGTGACATGAAATCTTCAGTGTCCAAGGTGATAAAGATTGTTTGGGTTTTCATATCCCGCAACACTTCAGGGATTTCTCTGACAAAAAGTTGCATGGGATCACGTGAATCAAAGAGTGGCCGGTGTGCAGGCGCCACTTCAGCACTCACTATCCCCTCCTCATTTTCGATAACTACCGCAACTGATGAATCCAATCGACGAAGGCGAACGATGGTCTCCGTTTCATATTCTGCGTAGGAGATCAACTTTCCAAAAGCGCCAGTTCTGCCAATGCTTCTCGTTTCCCGTTCAACCATCTTCCGAATTAACGGTGCAATAGTTTTGAAAAGGCCAAGGTTTACTTCGTTTTCTACTTTACGAAACACAAAGCTGGAGAGATTTGTTTGCTCAAAAAATTGGACTCCTTTTTGAACAGGCTTTCTTTCTTTTTCATGGAATCTCATTATATTTACTTGGGCAACAAATGCCCACCATGAAATGCCGGTTACTGATTTTCCATCTTCGTAGTAGATTGGCTTAATCCACCATAAGCTTTGGTTGTCCTTTAGGATTGCCCCATGATTTCTCTCTCCCAATGGAAGATGAAGTATTTCAACAGCGTGCTTCCATACATTCCTATTAAGGGGGGCTAAATTTGAGTAATTTGATTCTGAAATGTTGACTACCCATCCCTCCTGAGTCACCAATCCTACTCTATCAACATAGGGTAGGCGTTCCATGTAATCTTCCATCAAATGGTTGATTTTTGCCATAGAGAACGGATTTGTTGGAAGTTTTGATCCAAGAATATGTTGAAGCCTTTTGATCAAGGGCTGGAGGACATTTCGATCTCCGAATGATATGTAAACCAACTCTCTATTCGTCTTGACTTGGTTTATGACATTTTCCAACAACCTTGCAGTGCCTTCTTGGCTCATGGAATTGGCTACACGAAGCGCCACCAAAATGTTATCCTCCCGTCCATAAAAAATGGTTGAATCGGACAACACTTCCTTCTGTATTAATTCACCAGTCGTCTCTTCACCAAGCATATCCTGTGCGGATATCCTTCCAGCCTTCAATACCGTATCTGAATCTTCATGCTGTTTCTGTGTCAGATGGAGAACAGGAACTGAATTAACAATTATGAATAACTCCAAAACGTCAGAGTGCACAGGTGGCCACCTTTATGAACATTGTTTACTTATCTGGGTCGAGCCAAGTCAAAAAGGTTTGCAAACTTTTGATCTCTGCCAACCATTTTTTACATGGCACACTATGATTTAACTGAAGGTTCTTCATAAGGCGCGAGGTTTAACCAAATACTAAAGAAGGGAGAAGGCAAAAATTTATTGCTGGATCGAGGACTTCCTGAGGGCTCCCAATGATGAGAAGTGCAAATCCAGCACTAAACATCTCCTCCTTCATTTGTTTTGGAGAGCAAATATATCTTTATAATCTTCAAAATGCATGATAGAGTATGCAATAGTACTACGGAATATACTAATTGGAGGTATTAATATCGGCGCTAAAACTTACGAAGAATCAATAAAATATAGACTCGTTGCAGAAATCACTGTTGATGGTATGGCATCAGAGTCAGATATCGTTGGAGCGCTGTTTGGACAAACAGAAGGATTGCTTGGGGAAGAAATGGACTTCAAGCAACTTCAAAAAGCTGGAAGGATCGGAAGAATCGTCTTACGAATCCGAAAATCTCAAGGGAAAACTGTCGGCACAATTGAAGTGCCTTCTAGCCTAAGCAGAACCGAAACTGCCATCATAGCTGCCACTTTGGAAACTGTGGATCGAGTTGGCTCTAACAATGCCACTGTGAAGCTTGTTTCCATTGAAGATGTGAGAAAAGAAAAACGTAGTACTATTGCAAAAAGGGCAGCAGAAATCATGAAATCATGGGAGATTGGCCCAGAAATCGACAACCTCATTGAAACTGTTGAAAAAACCGCACGGACACATAAACCAATTAAATTTGGACCGGACAATCTTTCAGCTGGCCCTGATGTGCTCAACAGTGAATCAATCATTTTGGTTGAAGGGCGGGCGGATGTCCTTAACTTGCTTAAACATCACGTGACGAACGCTGTAGAAGTAAGAGGCACAGCAAGCGTACCATCTACACTGAAAAACCTTTGCAAACGGAAATCAGTAACTGTTTTTTTGGACGGAGATGGAGG
>JALUTL010000360.1:461-2643 GCA_027016475.1 Candidatus Heimdallarchaeota archaeon | reverse complement strand
TTTCTGGGAACAAGGTTTATTTGGCT
The DNA here is from genome assembly GCA_027016475.1 of Candidatus Heimdallarchaeota archaeon. Taxonomy (GTDB): domain Archaea; phylum Asgardarchaeota; class Heimdallarchaeia; order Heimdallarchaeales; family Kariarchaeaceae; genus WAKA01. The sequence continues at coordinate 2,617 of JALUTL010000360.1, read as the reverse complement.
TTTCCCCTTCCATCTCTATTTCCCTTTGATGCTTTAAGCAATTCCACTTATTCCAAGGAATTCTTTGGATTTTCAGGACAAGTGTTTCTAAAGAACGGAGAGGTGTCTGAAGCCTACATTGATTTCGCGCCTGATGATGCAAACACTTTGGGTGCCACCGATGATTCTGGAGAAGTGGATACGGCTCCAACCAGTGGTGAGGAAGGCACAGGAAATGGGGCTCTTTCATTCGAGTTCTTGCCCGGTTTCTTCGGGCTTAGCTTACTGGCAATAATTTTTCTTAAGAGAGAAAAGTAATTTCTCCTTAATGACATCTCTTTTTTCTATCGCTTTTTCTCTCATTCTTTGATGACTGTCTTTTATGGTTGATTGCGGTGGATTTGGGCGTGGACAACCTCTTGAGCAAATCGTGGCACTTGGTTTGTTGCACTTTTTGCGGATGTTTTAGATAACCCTCTTTTCTCATGAGATTTGCACGTTGTTTTTTCCACGTGTCAGAAATAAATAAAAACACTGTTTTTTCCCTAATTCCTTGTGAATGATTCGAGCACAGACAAGCAGTTTTCGATAAGGAAAGCCCATCTTTTCTTCGCAGAGAGCTGCAATGAAGAAGCGTGGAAGTATGTCAAAATATCAGAGCTTGAAAAAGAAGAAGTTGAATCAATGATCCACGCAGCACATGCTGCCTTATATCATTGGTCAAAAATAGGTTCGCATCAAGGCCTTGCACGGGCTAATTGGTTGTTGGGGCGGGTTTACGCAGTAGCTGGATATCCGAAAATTGCTCTAAGGTACTCTCAAAACTGTCTTTCCATTTGCGAAACAAAGCATTTTGAAGACCGAGACCTCGCATTTGCCTACGAAGCCATGGCACGTGCTCACGCTGCTGATGGTTCTTTACTCGTTGCTCAGGAATGGAGAGCAAAGGCAGATCTTGCTGGGAAGAAAATTCTCAATGAGAAAGACCGAGAAGCTTTCTTTGCTGAAATGAATAAGGAGCCTTGGTTTGGGCTTATCTAATGTTCATTTCATCTCCTCTTTTCTCCTTTATGCCTGATTTTCTGCCTTCTGGGGATCTTGACCGATCAAGTTATTTTCCCAAGTCGCGATGTAATTACATGGGTCTTCCTGGTCTCACAGGAGAACAGATGGTTAAAGTCGATAAGACAATGATGGAAGAAATGGGAATTTCTGTCGAATTAATGATGGAGCATGCTGGGTTGAACATCGCGCGATTTGCTGCGCAAGAAGCAACTGGGTCCGAGAATGGAATTGTTGTCATTGCGGGGTCCGGCAATAATGGTGGTGGGGGATTAGTGGCTTCTAGAAGACTGGCTAGTTGGGGTTTCAATGTTAAGGTCTTTCTGCCAAGAGGAAAGGATGCGTTGCGAGAGGTTCCCCGCGCTCAACTGGAAAGAGCAGTGAGTTGTGGGGCAGATTCTTTTGATGGGCTACCGGAAGAAGAACCGGGCGTGGTTGTTCTGGATGCTTATTTGGGATATGGGTTCAAACCACGGGAGGATTCCAAGTCTGAAGGCGTTTTTGCCTTCTTGAGGGGCTGTGATAATGTCATTTCTTTGGATGTACCTTCTGGGCTAGATTCGACTACTGGGGAAAACCTTGGCGGTCTGACCCCTAGAGCGATTCTGACAATTGCTTTTGTAAAAAAGGCCTTATTTCTGCTGCCGGAGGCTGTTCGCAAGAATATCTTTGTGATTGATATCGGTGTTCCTTCCTTTATTTATCGGTCAAGGCTTGGAATAAAGTATGACTTTCCTTTCACCGAAAGATCTCTGGAGCTTTTAGAAGAAGCTTTTCGGAAACAGCCTTTTGTTCATGTTGAAATGAATGTTCAAGATTCCTTGGAAAAGAGTTGGTGGCTTCCAGAACTTCTGCAGAAAAGGAGTTGAGAAGCACCCGGTTAGAGCGACTTTTGGTTTTCTCCAAGATCGCGATGCATGGCCAGAATCCCAATTCTTTTCATTTTTTCCGACATGGCGTTGCGTCTTGTTTCTGTCAATGATCGCGCCCTTGAAAAAGAAGAAGATAGTAACTCGAATCGACAGTTTTGGATTCTTCCTTGAATTCTCTCGCGGGGAGAGATCGAAGCAAGAGGAGACATAACGGAATCAATGCCGAAAGTTATGATAATCATG
>JALUTL010000360.1:0-451 GCA_027016475.1 Candidatus Heimdallarchaeota archaeon | reverse complement strand
TCGCCATGACTACTTGTGCCGGCTCCGTTGCAAGAATTCCTTGGATCTCCTTGAGGGATAATCTCCTCTTAACCGAATTCGATCTGCAGTGTTTTTTATCTCTCTCCTCTACTTTTTACCCCTAGCATGGGATCCTTGGTTTTTGCAATTCACTCCTGGTCAGATCTGTATGCATTAAGTAGGGGTGTTTGTTCTTGCTACTTTTGTGAATTCTTTCAATTCTCTCTATCTTTGTCAAGTTCTTGTTTCCCCGTTATTCTAATGCCTTGAGTTATTCTTGAATAATTTGGGGTCTTGATTTTGAACAAAAACCTAGAATGTTAGGTTTTTCTTGATCACTTTGCGAAAAAGTGTAATAATTCATGTGGCGTGGGAAAACTTCAAAGGGTTTGAGTCTAATTATTTATCGATGACTGCTAATCTCGTAACTCACGGACAGTATCACATCAAG
>JALUTL010000359.1:6961-8430 GCA_027016475.1 Candidatus Heimdallarchaeota archaeon | reverse complement strand
ATGTTACAGTTGATTGGTCGCGACGCCCATAAGGCATTCCAAAATACCCTTTGACATTCTTGTACTTTTTCTCAATTTCATTGATTTTCTCTTTCCAATACAAAATTTGGTCTTTGTTCATATCATTCGTCCCACTTTTTGCTTGAATGAAAGCATAATGTTCTGATCCATTCTTGTAGGTTTTCTTTGCGATATCAAATCCTTTTTCTAGTTTGTCCCCTCCAGCCGCAATCAAAAACTCTTCAAAAAACATTCCAAAGGAAGTTACAATTGATCTTGTAATTCTTTGATAAGCAAGTACCTCGATGATTTCGCGTATATCTCTGATCTAAATTTCTTATCAAAAAAGGGTTGGGATTAAGATCGTCCAATGATAAAGATTCGAGATTTGAAATCTGTCGACGGAGGAATGTACGGGCGATTGATCTTATATGGTTTGCTTTGGGAGAAGCCTGAAAATCAATGGATTTTCTAATGGTTTGGATTTTGTCTTTTGTTTTGGGTGATATATCCTTTTCAATTTCAGAAGACATAATTTTCTGGATGTCATTTTCGATAAATAAAATTAATTTCCATGCATCCTTTTCAGAGATGGAGAACTCTTTGATAAACAAATATTTCAAGAATTTTTCCAGTTCAGTTTTATCTTCATCCAGTGCAAACTTTTCCATCATTGTGATATATGTTTGTACCATTTCAATTCTTTGGCAAGTATTCGGATTTCGATTGAGATTAAAATTTCGAAATAGCAATGTACTTTAATCCCTTTTTATTATTAAAATTAAAGGTAAAGCTTGATGAAGATCATCGATCTGTTTGCCGGAGCAGGCGGCATGAGCAAAGGGTTTGAATTGGCAGGATTTGAAATCGGAGTAGGTATTGAATGGAACAAGGCCGCCCTTGGAACCTTTTCAATAAACCATAAGAATGCTGAGTCCCTCGACTTGGATTTATATGAATCTCCACCTCCTGAATTGATCCGAAATCTGAAGGATGAAGTTCTGGGGATTATTGGAGGGCCACCCTGTCAAGGGTTCAGTAATGCAAGAGGAAGTAGAAGGAAAGATGACAAAAGAAACAACTTAGTTCCAAATTTTATAGAATGGGTAGGGCTTTTGAAACCAAATTTTTTTGTTATGGAGAATGTGGTTGGGCTTAAAACCATTTCCGGCGGAAGATTCTTCCAACAAGTTTTGAAAAACTTCACGAAGATGGGATACAACACCCAATGGAACATCCTTCATGCTGCAAGCTATGGTGTTCCTCAGAAGCGGGAAAGGCTTTTCATCATCGGAATAAGCAAGGAGCATTCAGAATCTTGGGATTTTGGAAATTTTTTTCCAAAAGAAACACATCGTGTTCCGGAAGCCATGAGAGGACTTTAGCCGAAATCAAAATCTGGAAATCAGCATAGCCTGCTGGATTTCACTGGAGACGAGAGAAAGCCCCCTACAACCATTGGAGATGCC
>JALUTL010000359.1:0-6951 GCA_027016475.1 Candidatus Heimdallarchaeota archaeon | reverse complement strand
CATCCATTGGTGATGCCTTCGAGGGGCTCCCTGAGGCAACGCCAGAAGATGGGATTGTTGAATTTTCGGAACCTGCGAAAAGCGAATTTGCTCGCTTTGTCAGGCGCAATGACGAAGTGCAGAAAACGGATTGGCATGTAGCCAAGCCTGTCAGAGCACAAGACCTTTCCCTTGCATCGAAAATACCTGAGGGAAAAATATTCAGAAGCAACAGGTTTGGCAAAAGGTATGTGCAAATCTGGAAAATCCAAGAATTCACCCCACCAGAACAGAGGATGCTAGAATTCATCGCGAGACATCAGACCAAGAAGGGATATATCATTGAGGACAAAGAAGAAGGGCATGTTATGAAGAGGATGATCCCCGACAGGAACGATAATGCTTTGGCCTCATTGGTTCAGGGAGGATGGTTGTCTTCCATTGAAATCGGAGAAACTGTTGGGTACAAGATAACAACCAAAGCAGGATTGCGACCCAGATTCATGAGGTTGAGCAGGGACAGCATATCCCACACAATCCTCACGGTGGATTTCAATGCCCGTGAAAAACTGCATCCCACAGCAAACCGAGGGATTTCTCTACGTGAAGGAGCTCGTTTGCAGAGCTTTCCTGACGATTTCACTTTTGTGGGGTCATTCGACGAGGTTGCAGCCCAGATTGGAAATGCTGTCCCTCCGCTGCTGGCTTTCAGACTGGCTTCCCATTTGGCCGAAATATTACGCGTTAATTTAGTGGCCCTTAATAAGTAAATTCAGATTAAGCGGGGTGTTACAAACAATTCCAGATTTTTCTCCGAGAGTTGGGCCAACTCTTGCGACAATGTATTAATTTGTTGAATATGTGCGCCCATTTCATTGATGGACGCTGATACCTCTTCAGATGAAGATGCAGTTTCCTCAGAGATTGCAGCCACATTTTCAATTCGTTTCTGCAATTGCAAAAAGAGTGTTTTCAATCGATCTGAAATTTCAGCAACGATTTTTGAGATTTGATCAGCAGAGCTACTTGATTCTTCAGAAAGCTTCCGAACATTGTCTGCAACAACTGCAAATCCTCTCCCATAGTCACCAGCACGTGATGCTTCAATTCCTGCATTCAATGCAAGAATATTTGTTTGAATGGCAATTTGCGACAGAACTTTCACATTGTTTTGGATTTGGCCTATAATTTCATTCAAAACAACATCAGTTTCTGAAAGCTGATTGACGACATTTGCCAACTCCTCCGCTTGTTTTGAGGCACCTTCAGCCATTGAGTGGGTAACAGAGGAGATGTCCTCGACAGTTGCATGCAGTTCTTCAGCATTTGAGGCAAGCTCTTCTGCACCCAAAGCCATATGGTCAGACACCTCTTTGACATTGTAGTATGCCTTTTGAAATGTCTTCACTGTTTCAAAAAGGAATACCAGTGTCGATCCAAAATAAGCGTCTTTGTACAAACTAACATTCCGAATCTCTTTGATTTCAGTTCCTGTTTTTAAGTTGTTGGCCAATGAGTTCATTTCATCTTTGAATGGATTAGGAAGATTAATCAATGCCGCAATTACACCAAAACTAGGAACTGCAGTAAATATCAGTACCCACATCAATTGAAACAGAATCTCCCCTTTTGAGTCTGACGAGAAAAAGTTGGGTAGATCAATTGCACTTGCTTGTATTCCAGACATGGAAGCCGCTGCACCAAGAAATAAAATGTGGGTAATTATCTGAAATCGGTAATCATCTGCTCCGACCATAAAATAAAAAATAATCCAAAAAACTATTGCAAGTCCAAAAACAAAGAAAAACCAAGTCAGATATTGAAATCCAGAATACCCGAAAATCAGGTTATCAGTAATCATACCATAAACTATAACAAAGAAAAGGTAAAGAGGAAACAGCAACTCCAGATAATGGTACCAATTAAGTTTCATAGGGCATAAAAGATACCAGACTATAAAACATTTGTCAGACAGCTGTAATAGTTCGTTATTATTTTGGGAAAAATGCAAACGATTGGTAAAAGATGGAGCACTCATACAAATGTTGTTATTTGTGTTTTTTGACCATACAAATGATCAAAACCTTACAATAGATTTGCAGCAGGAACAAAGACAGACAGCGTGTACGTGGTTGTCGAACCGCTGTACAGGTCAACAAGGATGCTCCAGTCTCCCGTGTTGTCCACAATGAATGAGAGCGTTTCAGGGTTCTGTGTCGTATAGGCCCTTCCTACATAGTTGTCTTGTTCATCATAGACATAAAAATCCAGATCTGCAGAGGTTGACCAGCTTAGTCTTGCATAGCTCGAGCCAGTGTATGACATGGTGAAATAGAAGAGGTCTGTCTGGTCTGAGCTTGAGACTGTACCGGTAACGTCCTGACGTTCATATCCCTTGACTTTCAAAGTGTATGATGAGTCTGGGCCGGAATACAGATTGACCCGTATTGTGTAGGTTCCAGTTCCGTAGTTTTCTGTCCAGACCCTTAATGTTTCTGGGTTATTGGTGGTATATGCCCTTCCAATGTAGTTTCCATTAGGGTCGTAGACATAAAAGTCAAGATCAGCTGATGTTGACCATGACAACGTTATGTCAATGTACCCGATGGAGTTAACCACTACAGAATGGTACACATTTGGAGTTGAAGAAGTAACTGTTCCAGTCTGAATAAGTTCATGGGTGCCAGAGGATCCCCCATTGGAAACTGTGACAGAAATGGATGATGCAGTTGAAGTTTGCCCTGCGTTGTCTGTTGCTCTTGCGTCAATTGTCACATCCCCGTCAGCAACAGAGGTAGTGTCCCAATCGTAGAAATAATAGCCATTGGCATCGACATTTCCAGTGATGTCAATCCATGTTCCACCAGCAATAGAAATTTCAACTAAACTGACAGAGTTGTCATCCGTTGCATCGACCAAAATCCTCGTAGTTCCACTAACAGTTTCACTATTTTGAGGAGAGGCGATGGAAACGGATGGGGGAGAATCGGTTGACGTCGAACCAATTCCCGCACTGACATCAATTACATACGATCCACTTCCCTTATAGGAATAGGCCCTTACCTGATAGGTGCCGGTTGCTGTTGGAGAATAGGTAACCAGCTCTTGACGGGATGTTCCTTCCGATTTTGCCACCTGAGTACCGCTTGGATTGTACAGATAAAGGTCAAAGTCAACAGAAGAGGAAAAGTCGAGCATGATGAGAGTGATGGAAATAGGATAGGAGGTGGAACTGACATCAAATGACCAGTAATCACTGTCACCAGTACCAGTCAGAGAGTCAACAAAGGCCACATGTCCAGGAATTGCAATGCTGTTGCCGTTGTTGGCACCATCCGCCGCATCAATTGCTTCATATCCATCAAGCATACCCCATCCAAAGTCCACATCCTTTCCGGCAGGGCCAAAATCACGTGCAGTATCGCGGAGGATATCCTTTACCTGCTGCGGAGTCAATGAGGGATTTTCCTGTAGCATTAGAGCGATTGTTCCTGACACAAACGGCGTGGCCATGCTTGTTCCAGAATATTCTACATATCCGTTGGTTGACCCGCTCTTTGCGGCCGTAATTTTGTACCCAGGGGCAACAATGTCCGGTTTGATTCGTCCATCGGCAGTTGGCCCTCTACTGGAGAATGAAGCAATGTTAAAGCCATTTTCACCCACATCAGCAGCAGCACCAACAGTGATTGCCTTGTCTGCGGCAGCAGGAGAGCCTATTGTATAGCTTCCGGATCCCTCATTGCCTGCAGCAACCACAATTGTGATACCTGCCGTTGTTGCACTGTTTACTGTCTGTGAAAGTGAATCTGTTCCATCTGAAGAGCCAGAAGAGCCGAGGCTCATGGAAATTATTTCAATTCCGTATACATCCCTGTTGTCAATGGCCCATTGCACACCTGCCTCAACATCACTCAATGATCCACTCCCTTGACTGTTGAGAACCTTAATTCCGACGAGAGCCGCTCCAGGAGCAACACCTTTGTTTGCCGCATTGCCATCACCATCCCCTGCTACAATGCTGGCTACGTGAGTCCCATGTCCTTGGTCGTCATATGGAGTTGTCTTTCCATTGACAAAGTCTTTCCACCCAATGACCTTACCCTCATCCAGATCGACATGTGATGCATCAATTCCTGTATCAATCACAGCAATGACGATGTCATCCTTAGAATATGAGGAGGAACCATCGGTGTTTCCGTCAATGGCAAAGTCAGATCTTGCCTTTTCCGTTCCAAACCAATAGTTTGCAGTGGAAAGAGCAATTTGCACAGGGCGGTCATATTCCACCTGCACAACAGATTCCACTGCAGAAAGCATGGTGATTTGAGCAGGAGTCAATGTTGCAGCAAAGCCAGGTGTTGTTGTAAATCGATATTTTGGTTCAACACCAAGTATTGACAGCGCATTGTCAATACCTGCTATGTTTCGTGTCTTGACACGGACAGGAATTGCCTCATTCCCTTGTTCAATCAGCATAGCCTCCAATTCGTCAAAAATTCGATTGCGGTTTGCATCCATAAGAATTGTAGACTTCAAAAGATCAACATCGGGCAATTGAAGGGAGTTGTCCTGAACAACAACCCCTGGAACTGTGAGCAGGAATACAAGTCCCAGCCCGATCATGATTTTCGGGTTCGTTTGTAAGCGAGCCATAATGCACTAATTTACAATATATTTATAAATTTTATCGAAATTCATTCATCCAATGTGCATTTCGCACTCATCAACAATGAAACAACAAATGGTTCGAACATCATGGAACGGATTTCTCATTTCAATCAAAATTTCAAATTTGAGGGTTAACAAACACGATTAGTGAATGAGCCACCCATCATTAATCAGATTTTGAAATCAGGTAATGCCCATCAGGGTCTCTGCCAACCACATAGCCAATTTCACCACGACCAAAGCTGTCGGATGGGGTTGCACCTCGTGCCAATACAGGAACCACAATTCCATCCTTCCGGGTGACATTTGCCATACTGGATTTTTTATAGGACAGGCCATACAAAACCTTGGCAGGATCCCCATAGCTGATTTGCTGCAAGGGATTGTTGGTATTCTTTGCAATCGATCCAATTAGAAAACCAAAGGCTTTTGATGCAACAAAGCCACTGGCAAAGGCAATTCCCAGATCCAAATCAGATACAGGAAGAAGAAGAAGTCCCAAAGCCCCAAAGAACAGATTGAATGTTGCAAAGTTTCCAAGCTTGTGCTTAGATTCCAATCCATATTCATCCTGCCTTTCTGGAATGTGCTCTTTGTCCCAAATGCCGTGCTTTTCAGACCCACCATGGACGTCTCCGCCATCAGCGTCAACATCCATATCAGCGTCAACATCGGCATCAATGTCCGTGTCGAAATCCGCGTCGAAGTCTGTATCAAAGTCACCGTCAAATTGAAGATCCAAGCCGCCTTCTCCTGTGGACATGGAGCTGTCTAATCCGTCTAAGTCTATATCCATGTCGGCATCGACATCAAGGTCAAAATTCGCATCCATGTCGGCGTCAATATCAAGATCTGCATCAGCGTCAAAATCCGTTTCAAAGCTGTCTTGATCTGCATCTAGGCCTTCATCCTCGGATCCAAGCCCTCCAAGTATGACCAGTCCCAAGAAGAGAAGGCCAAAGAAAAAACACACGGAGAACAGAAACATCCATGTTTCATTTGAAAGCAGAGGAGCGAGGATATCGACCATTATTTTTCATCTCCTGCAACGACAGCCAGCTCTCCTTCTTCATCGAGCTCAGGAACCACTAATTCCTCTAATTTAGGAGAATCATCCGATCCTTCTACCTTTTTGCTCCGAATGGAGGCAATGAGCTGCTCAAGATCCAAGCCAAAGGTTTTGGCCAACGCCATGATTTGAAGCATGTTTTTGGGGATGATGCCAAGAGGTGAATTTTCAGCCTTTCCGTTGCCATTGCCCATGTTGAGCCAGTTGACGTCACCGACTTTCATTGAAGATGCGATGGCCGGCAATTGCTTGATAAGCTCCTGCATGATCATAGCCTCGTTCACATAGCCCTGTGCCTTGACCTTCTCACGAAGTCCTTCAGCCTCAGCCATAAGAACTGCTTTTTTGCCCTCTGCTTCTGCCATCAGATTTTTCTTGGTGGCTTCCGCGAGAACCTCCAACCGACGAGCCTCAGCTTCAGCAGCCATCTCTATTGCTTCCTTCCGGGCCTTGGCCTCGGCACGGATTGCCTCAGCCTCTGCCTCTGCAAGGGCCTTCTTCTTTTCTGCCTCTGCAAGAGCCATAATCCTTTCCTTTTCGGCTTCAACTTCAATTTTTTCAAGAATTTCCTTCTTCTTTCTGGCTTGGGCCTCATAGTCGACCTTCATCAATTCAATTTCAGCCTCGATCTTGGCCCTCTCCATTTCAAGCTTGGCTATATTGGCCTCTCTCAACTTCTCCTTCTCTTCGACGGCCATGTTTTTACTTTCTTCTGAGACCTGAACCAACTGCTCCTGCTCGATGATCTTTCGTTGCTTTTCAAGCTCGCGGATCATTGCCATTTCTTCTTGCTCAGCCTGAAATATTCTGACCTCTTGGAGGGCATTTGCTTCAGCCTTCTTTATTTCCCGATCTGCCTGGATCTTGACCTGTGAAGCCTGAAGGCGGGCTTCCTGACGATATTTCTCCTGAAGGTCATTGAAAAGTTCCTGATCCACTACTTCAATGTGCTTGATTTCGGCAGTGGCAATAACAATCCCCAAAGGTTCAACCACAGGATACAGTTCCTCCAAAATTGCTTCGATTATTAGGCTTCTTTCACGGAGAACCTGATCCAAAGTCAATCGAGCTACAGTAGTTCGGATAATGGATTCTACCAACTGAGTAAGCGTTTTGTTTATCTCATCCATCACACCCTTGCTCTGCGCTCCTGAAATGCTTTGGTACGCCTTAACAGGATCCTCGATTCGCCAAACGACGAAGCCTTGAATTAGGACATCTTGGTTTTCTGC
>JALUTL010000358.1 GCA_027016475.1 Candidatus Heimdallarchaeota archaeon | reverse complement strand
ATTTGGTACTTAATAATAATGTCTCAGACCTTTAAAAACATTTTCAATTTTTCAACCAACCAATTAAATCAGCCTTTTGGAAGATTATGGAGGCAATCAAGCAGAACTTTATGAACCTGTGCTATGAAGTGGATTTGTGCATCTGACTCAGGAAGAAGAACGAATTCTCGCGGGAGAAAAAGGAGAGGGATCTGCCACCGCAATGTCGCTTTTGGTTGATGTTGGCGACTTTTTCGATGCTTCAAGGCTTGTACCAATAAACTCGGCCCACATTTCTGGTGTTTCTTACTTGACCGGGGGGGATGGGCTTATCGATCAATTGGATCTTTTCGTGGAACGAGGGGCTCGGGTGTCTGTGTTTTCCACACTAAACCCTTGTGGAATGGATCGTGAACAGTGGCGCAACCACTACATAGACCTTGAATTTGCAACCCGCCAATTCAGGATATTGGACAATTTCAAACGTTTGGGTGTCTCTACCACCTGTAGTTGCACACCATATGATTTTGGCCATATTCTGAAAAAGGGTGAACATGTAGCTTGGGCAGAATCTTCTGCCATCACATTTGCAAATTCGTTTTTTGGTGCCAGAACGAACAAAGAGGATGCATTGTCTGTGCTGGCTGCGGCAATTATCGGCAAAACCCCGTATTATGGCTTTCATTTGGACGAACACAGGGTGCCTAATGTATCTGTCAAGGTCGAAGCACATTTGGCAACATATTCTGACTACTCGGTATTGGGTGAGGTGGTAGGACGTGCATTTAACCGCCATCCATTCCCCTATGGTGCAATTCCGCTGTTTGAGGGCATCCACCATCCGCGCCCGCATGAAATGAAGGCATTGGGTGCTGCCTTGGCCTCCTTTGGTACTCAGCTTTACCACATCCGTAACGTAACACCAGAAACAGAAATCTATCAGAATGCCACTGCATTTGAAGATGAACTGGTAGTTGAACAAAGCGATCTTGATCAAATCTATGAACACCTGAAACCGGATGAACCGCCTTCACTTGCCGTTATCGGTTGTCCCAACGCCAATGTTGAGGAGATAATCGATGTTGTCAATGAAATTGGCTCCCGGCGGCTCAAATCCGGCAAGGAATTTTGGGTGTTCACCAATCGTGCACAAAAAGCATTGGCAGAAAGTTTGGGACTCATTGAGCAGCTTTCCAATGCAGGTGTCAAAATTTTGGTGGACACATGCCCTGAAGTGACTCCATATGACAAGACGCGTTTCAAATCCATTTTGACAAATTCCATCAAGGCACAGCATTATATTTCAGCACCTAGCCTCAATGGGATTCCAACCTATGTTCTGCCTTTGAAACTTTGTGTTGATCTGTTGTTTGAGGAGGCTTCATGATGCAGGGACGTGCATTGCAATCCATTGGCACCTTGGAGGTGGAAGGGGAGGCAATTGTCACCTCCCAGCCTATTACCCTTTTGGGCTTTGTTGACGCAAAAACAGGAAAGATAGTGGAGGAAGGGCATGAACTGAACGGTCAATCGATTACAGGCAAAATCTTTGTGTTTCCCAAGGGTGTGGGAAGTACAGTGGGCCCCTATGTTCTTATCAATTTACAAAAAAACGGAATGGCTCCGTTGGCGATTATCAACCGGGAATCTGATCAAGGAACAATTTCCGGCTGTTCTGTCGCAAGAATCCCTTTGGTATACCGGCTCGACCATGATCCAACCCAGACAATCAAAACCGGAGATAGTCTCCACATAAAAATTGATATGGGAACTGCAATAATCTCCAGAAAATGAGTTTGACTATTGAAGCTGGTTGGTTTCTTCCTTGAGCAATCGTTCGATGACCGTCCGAAGCATGTCTTCAAAGGCGGAATTGATGCCTTCGCCTGTTCTGGCAGAGGTTTCATATTTTTTGATTGGGTGAAAATGAACTGATTCGTTCATGTCGATCTGGTCGATAATTGTATCCACATCTTCGCTTTGGACTTCCCTGTTTTCCTCCAAATCGATTTTGTTCCCAATTATGTAGAATGGGGTGTCTCTGACTTCCTGTGATGCCCATTCCGCCCACGTCGGCAGGGTTTCCAATGATTTCCTGTTTGTCACGTCATAAATCGCCAAAATTCCGACTGCTCCTTTCAAATAGATTTCCGCTTTTGGTATTCGGAATGCTTCGCCTGCTAAATCCCAAATAATGGCTTTTCCAGCATAGATGTTGTCAAACTCAAATGTCTTGACAGAAAAATCAGATCCCAATGTCTTGATATGGCTGGTTTTGAAACCAAGACCTAGATACCGGCGTCGTATAGATGTTTTTCCAACCCCATCACTACCAATCAAAGCCAATTTCAATTGGTAGTGACCTCGTGTATTGTCCATTCCATTTCCAACTGAGTTCTTATGAAATTAAAGTTTCACTTCGTGATATCGGTTTCTTTGTCGAAATGCATGGAAAAATTATCGTCTCCTGCTTCGTATCAATATTGGAATCCCAATGATCGAAAAGAGAATTGGAAACGGTGCTGTTTGCTCGTTGCTACTCTGTTCTGTGGTTGGTGGGGCGTTGGGGCTACCTGAAACAATTGCACTTGCTTCACTCTGTCCAATGGCATTGATTGCCTTCACCTGATAGTAGTAGGTAAACGCAGAAATTGTGCTTGTGTCTGTAAAGCTGTTGGTTGTGGATTTTCCAAACTCGATGAATATCCCTGTCGGTGATGTTGACCGGTAAATGATATAATGTTGTATTGGACTGCCACCTGTTGACAGAGGATTATCCCAAACAATTGTAAGTTGATTGATTCCTGGCACTATTGTTACATTGACAGGGACAGTAGGCGCTGTCAGCACGCCATATGATGTGTTGATAAACAAGGGGTGGGATAGCTTTCCTTGATTGGATGAATTGTCTGCTGCGGCTATTTGGTATTTGTAAATGGTGTTTGTCTCTGTGGTATTGTCCGTGAACGTCGTGGCGTTTGTTGTCCCAATGTTGGTACTATTTCGATAAACAATATAACGATCCAAATCTGGAGCCATAGATGCATTCCATGAAAGCACAGGGCTTCTTGCCTCGGTTAGGTTGCCTCTGACATTGTACACTCGCTCTGGTGGACGCAGGTCTGCAAGTTCCGGCTGCAAATTGAACCAGCCATCTACTGGGAGGTGGTCGCTTCCCTTCAAAGCCGCTTCGGTCATTATGACAGAAGAATTGATCATCATGTCATAGAAATACTGGTTTATGATGATGAAATCAATTCTGCTTTGGTAGAATGCGTCAATGAATGTATATCCACGGTCATAGGGATTAAGCTCCCGGTACATGTCATAAAACGTGTGAACATCTGATCCTTTTGGATGGGATGAATTCAACATCATTTCCAAAGGGCCATATCCCAGATTGTCTCCTGAATTCAGGACTTTCACATCAAAGGGATTGAAGGAATTAAGGTCTCCAGCATAAATGACCGGCACATTTCCTAAATTGTCCATATAGTTGATGATTCCCTCCGTGTCACTTTCCCTTTCGCGTGCTTCTGCACCGCTTGGGCTGCTACAGCATTTTAGATGTACACCGATAATGTGTGTCACAATTCCACTGATATTGACAACTACATCCATGAATGGATTGTGGGCTTTTTTGATAGTGCCGTCATCAAGCACCAAGTCTTCAACCGTAGTGCCATTGACAATGGGGTAACGTGAAAAAATGGCTTCACCAGCTGTTACCGAAGGGTTGTTGCTTGTTGCCCACACCTCATAGGGCTTTTCCGACGAGAAATATGTGTTAAATTCCTTGGCAACCTGTTGCAATCCTCCATCATTTGGCCCTTCCCATTTTCCGGTTTCAACAGCAACAATGATGTCCGGATTTTCCTGTTTGACAACATCTTTCCATTCCGGATTTCTGCCCGTTTCCCAGATGTTGTAAACCAACAACTTGAATGTTTCCGGTGTTTTGCTATTCACTTGGAATTGGTAAGCCTGATAGGTTGATTCTGTCGGACTTTCTGAAAACGAGGATGGAACATGAAAAACCAACAAAACCAGAACCAATGCAAAAATTCTTTGTTTCATGGACTGATTTTCTTAGAGATCCTAAAATATTTATGGATTATATCCGTCCGTTCACGTTCACTTTCAATCATCTCTCCTCCAAAACCATATATTTTGAACGCATTTCATACATTGTACCGCTTCAGAAGAACTATTGGGTATTCTGAGCTGTACAGATGAATGAAAAAAGTAGTCCCAAAGGGTTTATCCTGATGGGATAGTGGCGAAATCGTCTCGTCAAGCCGTCTGAAACTTGTTTGCTTCAGGACGGGACTTGACAATGAAGTTTTCTCTGATTTTATACATAAAAATTCACTCAAATCTGTCAATAATAATAGCCAATCAATCGGACATCATTGAGAACATAGAAATACACAATGTTGCCCAAAACATACGTCAAAAAGAACAAACGATCCCTGCGAGTCTTGATTTCCTTCCTTTGAACCCATAGATACGCAATGAACCCCAAAAAGAAAAACACTGAGAGAATAGGAATCAACAAAATCAGCCGAATGAGCAATGGGAGTCCCAATGTAAACTCTCCTGGATCCAAAAAGCCAAGGGCAGATTCGAACACAAAAGGGAATATAATGTTCAACATACTGGATTGAACAATTATGGAGTATGGAAAACGATCTATGAAATGTATCCTTCTGTCCAGATATTTGTTTCGATAGTCAGGAACCATGAAGACTGCCAGAAACGACACCATAAAAACTCCTAGGGCGAATCCAAGCAACGCATATTGAGTTTCAACGGCCTGAACGAAGGGAATGCGCTCGAAATAAGTCGGCATGTTCCACAGGGTTATGTAGAGAAATACCTCTCCACTCTGCTCAATGAAAACCAAATATTCTGTGCTATTACTGTGAACAAAAGTTGTCTCATTGACAAGGTACCATACATCACGGTATGATTGATCTCCTATACGGATTTCTGTGACCAATGTATCGTTTTCCTCCCCAACATGAATTTCTTGCGGCACCTGTCGATTCATGACTCCTAAACTTAGTTTCAACGATTTTTCCAAGGTTGATCTGATAAATGTGACATCCCAATATGTTCCAACATAACGTCTTATTGAAAAAAAGCCGATATCATCAGCAAGTACAGGTAGGGGTTGGTTGATCCGATCTGGTTCCATAACCTGCCAATAGTCTTCAATCAACCGAAAGAACGGCTTGTAATCTCCAATGTTGATCCATGCGGCAATGCTTGTGTTTGTCACTGGATCCCAATACATGACTGTTGTTGCTCCTCTGGTTCCTCCTGCCTTCATTATCACCTTGTTGCCAAATATCTGCTTTTCAGCCAGTCCATAGGTTAAGGCGGTTGTGGACTCTGATATTCTCCATTGCCCTGTTCTGACAAGTGCTGCTGTGCTGGCATTCAAAATTCCCATTGTTGGTTGCTGAAGGATTTTCATTAGTTTTAGCAGATCAAGCGGTGTGGTATAGAACCCAAAAGATGGATACAGGTTGTAATATCCTCTTGAAATGATCTGCCCTCCCACTGCATACTCTTTGGCAATTTTGTTCCCGTCGATTCCTGGAGCTATGCCACTGTTGACTAACCCCAATGGATTGAAGAATGTTGCTTGTGCGTAGTTTTGAAAATCTTGACCTACTATCTGCTCTATTACAAATGCCAAAAGCGTATAGTCCATTGGTGAGTTGGAAACCAATCGGCCAGGTTCCCAAACAACTTTTGGTTTTCGTGCCTTCAAAAGAGTCTCCAATGGTACCAATTCTTTTTCAGAAAATACCAAATTGCCCAAAAATATGCTTTCCAATCCTGATCGATGGGTCAAGAGCATTTCAGCTGTGACATTCTGTTCGAACGGATTGATTATGCTGACTCCCGTTCCGTTCAAATAGGTGTTGATCGGTTCTGAAAGGTTCAGTTTCCCCTGTTCATAAAGATCCAAAGCCAAAATGGCAATGATGATTTCCCCCATGGTTCCTGAACGAAAAGCGGTATCGCTTGTTATTGCCTCAGTCGAATCAATTGCTACTGTACCATGATGTTTCATGATCATCTCTGTTCCATTCTTCACCACGATGATTGATCCGCCATGGTTCGGTATAAAATCTGAAAACACCTTTTGCACAAATTGTGTGTGGGCATCCTGTTCACTGTCTGAAATTTGGTGGGTTGTTTGGCTATTAGCACCTTGCACTGCGACCACCAAAAGAACAGCTATGCCTACCAAGGCACATTTCCGAAAATGCACATGATCACTTGTGTCTGAACACAAAAAAGGTTTGACTATGTGGCCTTGCCAAATAATGTCGAAATACACTATCTAGCTTGCTATCTGAAAAATGAGGCCATGGTTGATATTAGCATCTAATAGATGATACATTTGCATCTAGCCATGCCTCTCTGTCTCCAATACTAGCTGGAAAACGACGACGACATCCGCTGATCCACCTCAGAACTCGCAAGTCGCCATGCCTGTTTATCCCTCATTGGCGGGGTATAATCCCTACCGGGGTGCAGGCAACCGCCAGTGATCAACTGATTTTTGTGATTGCCCCTTGGCAGCCCATCAACGCAGTGATCTTTTGTTCAATTGGTAGGCACCATTGCAACATGTTGTAGGTCGACGAAATTCGCTACTGGTGTCGTATGAAAAATATGAACAACATTCTTATTGGTACTTTTGCACATTACTTATGGTTGAACGAGGGTTCTTTACTGGTATTCCTTTGAATCTGCTTCTTGCAGGGGATAAAATCGATTTTCCCCGCTTCTCTCCTGAAGACAGTGTGCTGGCATTTGTCCAAAACCACGGAAAGGGGAATCGGCTATTTCTGCTCAATTTGGAGGATCGTAGCCTTGTTTCTCTACTTTCAGATGAAGGGCTTTCGTCTGGAACTGCTTATGGAGGTGGGCTATTCGCTTGGAGCGAGGATGGAAAAACAATCTATTTTGCTTCTCGAGGGAGGCCCTATTCCATAGGGATTGACGAAGGACTGCCATCTCCTCTGCCAATGCTTGAGGGGGGAAAATATTTTGCACCAACACATGGTTATGGGCGTTTGCTGTGGTGTGTTGAGTTCAAAGCACATATGGATCTTATTGAAATGACCAATGGCGAAGTCAGAAGGCACAACATTGGAGAAACTTTTGTGTATGATCCCTCAGTGAACGCCACAAATGGTAATATTGCGGTACATGGGTGGTCTCCTCCTCAAATGAGTTGGAATGGAAGCAAAATATTTTTGATTACTGATTCCGAAACATTCCCTGTTTGTGGTGGTACGGATGTTTCCGTTTGCCAACCCCGATTTTCTCCTGATGGTTCCCGTCTGGCATTTATTTCTGATGAAACAGGCTGGTGGAATATTTGGATTGCTAAAGCCGATGGAAGTGATCCGCATGTCGTTCGTGAATTGAATGAAGATCATTGCTACAGCACTTGGGTCACTGGCCAATCTAGCTTTGCTTGGTTGCCGGATTCCAAGACGATTGTGTTCACCAGATATCGGGAGGCTTCCATCAAGCTTGCAACATTGAATGTTGTGACGGGTGAAATTTCTTCACTTCCTTTACCCAAGGGGACATATACTCATCTTACAGTCTCCAATGATGGACAATATCTTGCCTATATGTTCTCTGACTATCGTACATTTGGGGACTTGGGCTTGTATGGGCTGAAATCTGGCAAGCAGTCTAAATTAATCCAAGGTGGCGTTGTCGTTTCTGACACATTGCCATTTTCTCGTCCCAAGCACATTGCCTTTCCTACGCGGGATGGTTCGACGGCCTATGCCTTAGTCTATGGTATGGATGACATGGAAGTGGTTTCAGCTCCAGCCGTTTTTGTGATCCATGGTGGTCCAACAGGGATGTCCATGGACAAGTTTGATGCATTGAAGCAATTTTTGGCAAGTAAGGGATGGTTGGTTGTTGCAGTCAACCATCGAGGAAGTGTTGGATATGGACGGGCATTTCGGGAAGCTCTCAACGGCAATTGGGGGGTTTATGACGTTGATGACACAATCGACTGCTTAAATTATCTTGTTTCGCAGAACATTGTTGATCCGACCCGATGTGCCATTATGGGTGGCAGCGCAGGGGGCTTTACAACTTTGCTTTCCCTCATCAGATATCCTTCTTTATTCCGTGCAGGTGTTTGTCTTTATGGTGTCTCTGATCTGTATTCACTTGGTGAGGAAACCCATTTCCTGGAAGCTCATTATGACCGGGTTTTGGTCGGGACATTGCCAGTTGACACGCAAAAGTACTTTGATCGATCTCCCGTGTTCCACGCCTCAAAAATAAAAACTCCTTTGCTGGTACTTCAGGGTGAAGAAGATCCGGTTGTCCCTAAATCTCAATCTGACAGAGTTGTTGAATCTGTGTCAGGCGTTGTCGAGTATAGGACGTATCCCGGTGAGGGG
>JALUTL010000357.1 GCA_027016475.1 Candidatus Heimdallarchaeota archaeon | reverse complement strand
CTCAATGGTATCCATATCACAAGTCTTTTTTTGTTTGAAGTGTGTGTTTCCTTGTGAAAGAAGAATTGACCCCCCCTTTCAAGGTACGGGACATTAGCCTTGCCGAGGAAGGACAAAAAAAGATTGATTGGGCAGAATCAAGAATGCCCGTTCTCATGAAGCTCAGAGCAGAATTTCAAAAGACCAAACCATTGGAAGGGCAGAGGATTGCAGGTTGCCTTCATGTCACCAAAGAAACAGCGGTACTTGTTGAAACATTGGTAGCAGCAGGAGCTGATGTTGCTTGGTGCGGTTGTAACCCGTTGTCAACCAACGACGAAGTTGCAGCAGCATTGGCGGCCAACGGCATCAACATTTGGGCATGGCATGGGATGAACACGGAGGAATACTATTGGGCCATTGACAAGACATTGGAATTTGAACCAACACTCACATTGGATGATGGTGCGGATTTGATCTTCCGTGTTCATTCAAAATTTCCAGAACTTGCAAGCAAGATCATTGGAGGCACAGAAGAGACAACGACGGGAGTCCACCGTTTGCGGGCGATGGATGCAGACAACAAACTGCTGTATCCCGTCATAGCGGTAAATGACACTCCTACGAAATGGGAATTTGACAATGTTTACGGAACTGGACAGTCAACTTTGGACGGAATTCTTCGGGCAACTTCAATTCTGTTGGCTGGGAAAAATGTTGTTGTAGCGGGATACGGCCATTGTGGAAGAGGAGTAGCAAATCGGGCTAAAGGATTGGGTGCAAACGTAATCGTGACTGAAGTAGATCCAATCAATGCACTTAAAGCAACACTAGAAGGGTTCAGGGTCATGAAGATGAAAGATGCTGCAAAAATCGGTGATGTCTTCATCACTGCAACAGGGATGAAAGATGTCATTACCTTGGAACATCTCAAGACCATGAAGGATGGAGCGATAGTCTGCAACACTGGACATTACGATGTTGAAATACAGGTTGACAGATTGCTAGACTATGCATCCAATGTACGGACAATACGCCCGAACAATGAGGAAATTACGATGCCAGAGGGTCACCGTATCTATTTGCTAGCTAGAGGCAGACTGGTGAATTTGGCGGCTGCCGAGGGGCATCCTTCTGAGGTAATGGATATGTCATTCTCAGGACAGTTGCTTAGTCTGGTTTCATTGGCTCAAGGCACAGTTGGAAAGGAAGGTAATCATGTCTACCTGTTACCCAAAGAGTTGGATGAACAGATAGCCCGACTCAAGCTTGAGCTAATGGGTTTTGAGATTGACGAGTTGACTCCTGAACAGGAAGCTTATCTCCATGCATATGATGAGGGCACCTAGAGTAGTATAAAATTTAAGAAATCCAATAAAGGGTTATGGATTTGAAATTTGCTTCAATTCAGAACTGATTGTTCTTTTGCATACATAAATAAGGGTCAGTATTGAAAATCATTTAGTGATCGTATATGAGTCTACTGGATGATTTGCTTGGAGAAATTGGTCCCAAACTGGTAAATTACTTACCGGTGATTGTTTTGCCCTTTATAGTGCTGTTGATTTGGCTATTGTTCTTCTTCAATGGCAGTCCGTTGTTGACACAGCTTCTGACTCAACTGGGATTACTCTTCCTTGCCATTCCGTTGATTGTCATCATTTTCTTGAGTGTTCCTGTTTTGGCATTTGGGCTGTTCTTGGGAACAACACAGTATATTGAGGAATTTGCGCAGATTATTATCGCTTCATTCTTTGTGTTTACCTTCATCATACAATATTTCTATATCAGAAGGATCATTGACCAAATCGAGGAAAAGGAAAAAATGCCATTTCTGGCTGTCTTGAAAAGAGAATTCTTCGACAAGGAATACAGGAGGCAAATACAGGAGAAAAAGAAGAAACGAGTCGAAGAAACCAGAGGATATTTTGATCAGATTACCGTTTTGAACAAGGAAAAAAAGGAACAGGAAAAGATGGAAAGAGAAAGGCTCAGAAAAGTGCTGATGGGTGAATACGACAAAAACCAAGCAGAAACTGAGCAAAATTGAACGAGCATCATTTAGTTGATTTATTAATGTGCATGCAGGTAGCCAACCCATATGGATTTTAACAGGAAACGGTTTCGGCAGGGAGTACTCACGGGTGCTGCAATCACAGTATCAGTATTTCTTTTTGTTGGCTTTATTTGGTTGATTTTCTATCCAGAAGGCTCATCGTTCCCTTGGGGGTTGGTTACCTTTGGAAGTGCAGGGTTCATGTTAACCCTTGCAGGATGCATAGGACCCGGGAGATACCGACAAAAGTACAAGATGGTGCTCTATTATCCAAAATCCGGGAGCGCCTACTACAATAAGGTTGTCGTCTCAGCCTTTTCGGCCGATCCGACCGTTCGTGAAGCAACATTGATGGCAAATGACAGACCTATTGAGAAAATTCAATTTGACGAAAATGGTGTCTTTGAGAAGGAATATTCAATCAAGGACTTTCATGACCAAGATGTCGTCAACTTGAAGCTGATTGGGCCAAACAAGGAGGAAAGCAATTCAACACTATTTACATTCTATGATATAGTGGACTTCAGTGACGAAGAGTTGCTGGAAATCGAGTCCAATGAGCTACAAAAAAGGACGTTGACTGTTGAAGAGGGGAGGAAAAAATACCTTGAGGAAATCAACGACAATTTGACATGGTTCAGTGTGGGTCTTCTTGTAACGGCCTTGATTGTTGGGATTTTCTTGGCCTCCCTCATTTGAAATTTAATTGGGTTAGGTCTTATATGACGCGATGTTAAGGGTAAAAATCCTTCGAGTAGTTAGAATAAAAATTAAGCAACAAATAACTTACCTCGCTTTGCTCACAGTTTTCAAGGTTCTTTATTTTGGATTTCCTGAAACAATTTCCTCTATTTTTGAATCACCGGGAATCATCTTGGCAAATTCGCTAACATCCAAAGCCAGCACTTTCCTGACATCCTTGTCTTCACATAGGTGGGAAAATCGGGATTTTATTTCCTTTGCCAATTTGCCCCTTTGTGTGTCCCCTGGTTTCAAAAAGGCATAGGCAAAACAGGAATGGCTGTCAATTACAGCCTTGGATCCAGCGATAAGTCGAGCCCAATTGGCTTCGATTATCAGGCCAATATAGATTTCCACGGGTACATTTTTGATATACTGTTTCTCCCCATAGATCATTATTGACCCTTTAGGAAGGAATTCCCCAGACGGAGCCTGCAGAGAGACCTGATCCGGTTCAACGATGAATGCGTCTGCAACAGTTCTCTTTCCTTCCCATGCCGATGAATAAGCAATTCCCAAAGTTGCAGCAGCAAAAGCGGTTTGGTCTGAAACTTTTCTTCCATTTGACTTGATGACAACAAAAGGAGCTCCATGGATGTCAGCATGCAGAAACATGTCATCAGGCTCAAGATATTTTCTGACAAGATGTTCATTGGTTTTGGCATCCAATCCGCCAACGATAATTGTTCCATCAGGTGCGATAGTCCAATGCCACTTCTCATACCAGCGTTTCTTTCTCTTAAGCACAATAGTTTCCTGTGATGCTTCCTGTCTCATTTGAACTGCACTTTCCTCGGCTTTGGCAATTTTTTCCATAGTCATTTCAATTGCTTTGTCAGCCCCTTTGGCTTTTTTTTCCATTTTCTTTGCAGAGATATACAAATCATTGGCAATGTCCGCAATCTGTTTGGTGAAATCAAGGTCAATCTTTATGGTCTCCCCTTCATATTCAAGTAGGACAGATAGTTTTCCTTCTTTTGGTTTTATTGCATTGAGAATCTGAGCGGATTTAATGCCTCGCTCCTTTCCAATTGCAAGCTTTTCCTCAATTGTTTCCCAAGGGATATTCTTCTTTCTGGCTTCATAGACAGTTGTGAGTAACTCGTTGATTTCATTGAAATAGGAATATATCGCATCGGCCTTTCGGCGTTCAAGTTCTGCTTGCCGGAACATTTCCTGTTGATGTGCCTTCTGTTGTTCCAGTCTTCTTTTGAGGCGATCCGCCTCAGTTTCCAATTGAACCGCATCTTCTGTTAGAACATTCTGGTCTTCCTGAGAGGAGTAAAACACATCTATCGCTTGATTTAATGTGTCAACAAATATCATTTCAGTCCCTTCAATTTCGAATTGCGGCCAAGGAGCAATTTTGACCACTTTTTCAGGGTCAAACGGAAGGGATTGATCAGACCATTGTTCATCCTCGTTGATTTCGACGGTTTCTCCTTCATCTTCTTCATCAGTTTCTGGATTTGATGAGAGACTATCATGATCTGTCTCAATTTCATCAATATCCACATAAACGACCGGTTGATAGTCATGGTTGATCAATCGCAGGTAAAGATGTTCGATTTCCTTCTTTAATGCATTGACTTCTTCTGTGGAAATGTCTTTCGTTTGCTTTGCCTTCATACCTGCCTCTTTGAGCACATATCTCGAATATTGCGGCCCTAATCCAAGAAATTCGTTCAAGGCAATGACCAGTTTGGGATATTGTTCCAGATATTTCTCCAGCCCTTCGATTCCGTGACGGATCAGATCTCGAGGTGCTGGAGGCATTTGGATAAACTCTCTGCCTGGATGAATGTCTCTATCACGCATTTTCCGGTAATGTTTGGCCACCAGAATTTTGTTGGATGGAGAAACAAGGATTAAGTTCCCTTCACCAAAGAGTTCAACCACCAATAGATAACCGGGTTCTGATCCTATGTTGATCTCCACAATTCGGTCAATGTCTCTTTGCCGAATCCAATTGATTCTTTTGTCACGAAGATGTGATCTGAGTTGTTTGCAGAAGTTAGGAGGCTCGGCTGGCATTTGCCGATTGAAGTCCGTCAAATGGATACGCTTTCCAGGTTCGATTGCCAGAAAGAAGGTTCCTTCTTGCGGATCTCGAAGTTTGAAAATAAAGATGTCCGACGGTAGTTGATAGATGTTTGTAATCCAGCTACGGGAAAGCTTGTCTTCCATTTCATGCACGAGGACTCTGACATCTACGCCTGAAAGCATAAGAGAATTAGAAACCTAAGGGATAATAAAATTGTGGTAGCAACTTTTCTGCCAAATCTTCCACATTGTTCGAAATAAAATAGTTGATGTAAATAAATAATGGAGTGATATAGAATTTATGAGTTCCAGTCAAGTAAAAGAGCATTTTGACTTGATATCCATCGGAAGCGGTTCTGCTGGAAGAAAAGTAGCTGTAGGATTAAAACGTGCGGGATGGAAAACAGCAATAATTGAAGCGGATGTTGACCACCATTTTGGAGGTACATGTATCAATACTGGCTGTATCCCGACAAAGGCAATTGTTGAAATGGCACATAAAAGTGGAAAATTCAAAGATTCATTGGAATTGAAGGACAAAATTGTAGAAAGGATCCGTTCAGGAACACTAAGGCATGTTGAAGAAAGGGTGGGGACGACAGTGATAAAAGGCTTCGCAAAATTTGTTGATAGCCATACATTGGATGTCCAAGGTGAATTGTATTCAGCGGACTACATAGTTATTGCCACTGGGAGCGAACCCGCAATTCCTCCAATCAAAGGCCTGAAAGATGTGAACTACAAAACCTCCAAGGATACCTTGGATATTCAAAACCTTCCTCAACACATGCTCATTATTGGTGGAGGGAGAATTGGTCTGGAAATAGGACAAGCCTTCACCCATTTGGGAGTTAAAGTTACTGTTTTTGAAGGGCTTCCACACTTGCTTCCCGGTGAGGATGAAGAAATTGCAGATGCAATCAAGGAAACTCTGGAAAAGGAAGGGATGACGATCTTTACAGGAAAGTTTGTGGATGAAGTTCGTGAGTTTCGTGAAAATGGTAGATCAGAGTTTACAGTAATTCTTGAGGATGGCCCAAATAAGGGAGAATACAAAGGAGATTATCTCCTTGTCGCAACAGGACGAGTTCCTAGAACCGCAGAATTAAATCTTGGGAAAGCAGGAGTTGAGACTGACAGAAGGCGAGTAGTGGTCAACAAATTCATGCAGACTTCACAGCCTCACATTTTTGCAGTGGGCGATGTCGTTGGCAATCCGATGTTCACCAATTGGGCAGCTTGGCAGGCTGGAGTTGTCCTTAAGAACTTGAAGAGAAGCAAAATCAAGAATGACAGTTGGGAGCCTTTGAGAACCCCGAACATTCCCCGCCTCACATTTACAAGGCCTGAACTGGCATCTACTGGTTTGACCGAAAAGGAGGCAAAAGAAAAATTCGGAGAGGAAAATGTAGTCGTGGTCAAATTCTATAACAAATGGCTAGGGAAATCAATGATTGTTGGTGATTGGACTGGTTTCCTCAAAGGAATTGGGAGAAAGGGTTCAAATGAAATACTTGGGGCACATCTTTGGGGAGAACGTACAGGGAGCCTCATTCAGTTAATTATACTAGCAATGGACAATGGCCTTGGCTGGAAGGAATTAGCGGACATGGTTTATGGTCATCCAGTGTTGGTAGAAGGTATAGAATCACTCTCCAAAATGATGGTTGGTGCTTTGCAGTTAGATGAATAATTGATTGAAATTTTGAAAGTTCCATGAAAGTAGGTCAATCATTTGCAGAGATTTAATATTTGAATTATCGGAAGGAGAATATATGACAAAAATTTGTCCACGATGCGAGAACAAGACACATGATCACGCTAGGTTTTGTCCTCGGTGTGGATTTAATTTCGATCAGAAGGTGACCTCAAATGATGTCAAGGATCAATGTCCCAATTGTCGAATAGGGCTTAGGCCAAATGCCAAGTTTTGTCCATCTTGTGGTACAAGGATCAAAGGAGCAGGCTTTGCGAAAATGAAGCATTTATATGCTCCTGAAGGCGTGCGGCATAGCTGTGCCATTTGCAAGAACGAAATAGACATGGATTTGATCTTCTGCCCTTCATGTGTAAATCCATTCCATTATAATCATTTGATAAATTGGCTACTTCAGAACCCCCTATGTCCAATTTGCAGAACAACATTGGAAATTATTGACTGACTGCACTCAACTTACTTAACAAATTATCGGAAAGATCCCAAAGACCATCTTTGTTAACGATCATGCCATCTGCCTCCAGTTTAGTAATTGTTCTTGAAACAAGGACAGGAGACACGCTTTTCACTTGATCTTTGATTGCGTCGTTGCTCACTGGACGTTGAGCCGCGACAATCGAAAGAATTTCAACTTCAGGTGTTTCGAGAAGTCCACTGTTCATTAAGTAGTTCATTGCGGAATATGTTTCATCAATTGAGGCAAGTTTAGCCTTGGCCTCATCAAGCTGTTTCTTTATTGATTCAACCTTAGCGTCCAAATTGGAGAGCAATGATTCCTTGGCTTCCTGTTTTTGCTTGATTTGATTTTCCAAGTCGCTAATTTGAGATTTAAGAAGTTCGATCTTTCCTTTTGTTTGATCCTCTTTGACTTTCAAATCCTCGCTAGTAGATCGTAACTTTCCGATATTCTCTTCCTGTTGCATATTGACGTTCTCTTGGTTTTGAATTTTCGTTTCCAAATCACTGATTTCAGCTCTAAGTTTGGTAATGCTCGATTCAAGAGAAGTTGCCTGTTCCTTTGTTCTTTGTAGCTTTGCCTTGATTTCCAAATGTTCCTGATCAACTTCTTTCAGTTTCTCTTCCATGTTTGCAAGGTAGCTTTTGATTTGTGATATCTGATCGAGAGTTCGTTTCTCGAATGTATCGATTTTGCTCGGCAATGGATCTGTGTTCATATCTATATCACCAACCTCCTTTTGATTTCAAAGTTGCCAGTAGGTTTCTCAAATGAAATAATGCCCTTTGCATCCAAGGACGACAAAACTTCTTCTACAGTACCTTGGGCCACTCCACTAGACAAGGCCAACTGCTTTGCATTGCTTACCTTGGAATCAACAAGTGCCTTCAGGACATCATAGCTTGGATGCTTGATATAGCCTTCTTTTAGAAGAACCTGAAGAACTTTGTATTGTGTTTCAGTGCGGTTAATTTTGTCGGTTGTTTCATCAAGTGTTTTCTGTAATCCTGCAACTCTTTGATTGTGCTGATCTTCTGCCTCAATCAAGGCCTTGGAAGCTGCCTCTGCCTGTCTTTCCAAATCAGATTTCTTTTGTTCCAGCTCTTCCATTTCCACTGTCAATTGATGAACTTTTGTTTCATAGTCACTCTTTTCGGAATTCATCCCGTCCAATGTTTTCTTAAGTTCAGAAGACTTTTCCTGAACCAAAGCAAGTTTGCCTGCTAATTCATCACGCTTTTGTTGCAAATCATTTAGCTCAGCAGTCAATTGTGAGACTTTTTGGTTCATTGACTGAAGTTCATTCTGATTCGCATCATAGCTTTCCCAATATTGTTTGAGTTCCTCTTCCTTTTTAGTTACTATGACCTTTCCTGTTTCAAAAACAGGAATACCCTTCTCTTTACAGTACTCTCTAATCAAAAGATTACCTTTAAGGCAAAGCTTAGCTTTTAAACTATC
>JALUTL010000356.1:13834-21683 GCA_027016475.1 Candidatus Heimdallarchaeota archaeon | reverse complement strand
ATAATATTGTTAGGGAGGCAGCTTTAATGAAGATAAAATATTCTCTAGCGTTACCAGATTGTTATATTTTAGCTGTTGCTAAGTTGCATAAGATACATGTTATTTTTAGACATGTTGGAAAATATAAAAATATATGGATTTTAGACAACTGCAATTGCCTCAAATATAGATTAGATTTAATGGATCAATATTTGGGCTTTTTGTATCGTTTTAACATGAGGCTACTAGTCACTACAGATACAGAAGAAAGAGCCATAGCCATACCTGCAAACTCAGGAGGTAGGGTTATTGTGGTACCATAGAGCGTTTTGAACAGGGGAATAAAGACACCAGCAGCTAATGGAATGCCAGATACATTGTAAACGAAAGCCCATAAGAAATTGATTTTTATTCGTCGGAATGTTTGTTTTGAAAGATCCAAGGCGGTCACTACATCCCTCAAATCATTTTTTATCAAGACCATGTCGGCCGTTTCAATCGCTATGTCAGTTCCTGCACCAATCGCCATACCAACATCAGCTTGGGCCAAAGCCGGCGCATCGTTGATTCCATCGCCCACCATCATGACCTTTTTGCCTTGAGCTTGCAGTTCCTTTATTTTTTCTGCCTTCTCATTGGGAAGCACACCAGCCATTACATTTGTTATTCCCACCTGTTTAGCAATAGCCTTTGCCGTTCTTTCATTATCTCCGGTTATCATCCAAACATCAAGGCCCAAATTTTTCATTTTCTGGATGGCTACTGGTGATTCTGGTTTTACTGTGTCAGCTACTGCAATCAGCCCAACAGCTTTGGAATCAATGGCAACCAACATAACAGTCTTGCCTTCATTTTCCAACCGTTCAACATCAGAAGCAATGGTTTCAGAAAATGTAATTGAACGTGATGTCATGAAACTTGGTTTACCAACTAAAATTTCTTTTTCATCTATTTTGGCGACAATTCCCATTCCGGGGAGGGCTTCAAATTCATTTGGCTCAGAAATGTTTAGATTCTGTTCTTTTGCATATTCTACGATGGACTTACCTAATGGGTGCTCAGAACCGAGTTCAGCGGAGGCTGCCAATGATAGCATTTCACCTTCAGAGAATTCATATGCAACAACATTGGTTACTTTTGGCTTGCCATGTGTAATTGTACCAGTTTTATCCAAAACAACGGTATCTATATTGTTTGCTGCCTCCAAAGCCTCCCCTCCTTTTATCAGAATGCCATACTTTGCACCAAGGCCAGTTCCAACCATTATTGCCGTTGGTGTTGCCAAGCCCAATGCACATGGACATGAAATTACAATTACACTAACAGCCATAAGAAATGAGAAGAGGAATGCAGAAGTACCAGGAGGCAACCATTCTAGAGGTGCAACACCAAGATTGAACAAGATGTACCAAATCGTGAAATCAAGAATTGCGATAATTACAACCGCGGGAACAAACACTGAAGATATGCGATCTGCCAATCCCTGTATTGGTGCTTTTGAAGACTGTGCTTCCTCAACCATTTTTACTATCTGTGAGATAACGGTATCTGCACCAATTTTTTCAGCTTGAACAAGAAGAACGCTTCCTTGATTAATTGTTGATCCTATGACTTTGTCTCCAACCCTCTTGGTAACGTACACTGATTCTCCTGTTATCATGGATTCGTCCACATCCGAGGTTCCGCGAACGACTACACCATCAACAGGCACTTTCTCACCAGGATAAACCTTGACGATGTCACCAACCTGCACTAAATCGGCAGGTACTTCTTTTTCAGAAGCAACTTCACCATTTTCATTCAACTGAACAACATGCGCTGTTTTTGCCTGAAGTTCGAGTAGCTGTTTGATGGCTTCCGAAGTTTTACCTTTGGCATTAGCTTCCAGATATTTACCAAGAACAATAAATGTGATCAGGAACGCAGAAGTATCAAAAAAAAGTTCACTTTCGAAATCAGGAACTATCATTGAATAGATCATTGCAAAAAGGCTGTAAAAATATGCGGCTGACGTTCCTAATGCAACCAAAACATCCATTGTTGCACTCCCATGCTTCAAAACGGCATATGATTTTTTGTAAAATCCCCAACCTACCCAAAATTGTACGGGTGTTGTCAATACAAACAATACGACTGCTTTCAACGGCAAATGAGGAAACAGTTCAATGGCATGTATCCGTGTGATTGCTTCAATTTTTAAGAGTGAAGGAACCATAAAGAAAACAAATATTGGCACGCTGAATGCTAAGCTCCAATATAGTTTTTTTTTCCAATAATTAATTTCCTCTTTCTTTGACAACCGATCCATATCAATAGATTCCTTTGCAATTGATGCTGTGAAACCAACATCTTCAATTGCTTCAACAATTTCCTTTGGAGTAATTGTAGAAGGGTCAAACTTAACTTTTGCTTTTTCTGTAGTAAGATTTACATTAATGTCTGTAATTCCAGTGAGGGATCCAACATAGTTTTCAATTGTGTTTACGCATGAAGCACATGTCATCCCACCGACTGAAAGTTCAATATATCCTTCACCTTGGTCAATTATAGGCTCAGCTTCAAAGCCAACATCCTCAATGAGCTGCTCAATTTTGTTTGAGTCAATTTTGCTTCCATCATATTCGATTTCAGCTTTTTCTCCAAGAAGGTTTACCTTAACATTCAAGACCCCATCTTGGGAGCTTACATAGTTTTCGATTGTATTGACACAGGAAGCACAAGTCATCCCGGAAACGTTGAATTTGGCTTTTTTTCTGTCAGAAGGAATTGAATCACTGGCAGTCTCCATGTTCCTCACCATACATATCAAAAACTGACATATAAGATATTTCATGTAGGACAGTTTGATTTCATAAGAAGAAAGTGAATTTTATAATTTTTATATCAATTGATGAAAGATTTTATTCCTCATTTTTTATTTTTCCTTCTTCTAAACGTTTTCTCATTCTTTCTTCTCTTTCTTTCTCACGTTTTTTTTTTTTTTTTTCAAAACACTCACCACGATCAAAAGTTCTTTCGAAATAGACTTTCCAGCCATTAGAAAGTGTTATCGGAGGTTGCATTAATTGAAAATCATGTGGAAATATATCAAGTTCGATCAATTTTTCCGTAACATTCTGTTGTAATGGGAAAGGGAGTCGCAAATAACCGGTGTTTGTGATTAACCGGACATATTTTTTCCATGATCTCGGTGGTCTAGCAATTTGAACGCCTTCAACAATATCTATTGGGCCAACATAGTCTGTAAATTTCGTAGTACCTCCAAATTCAACCAAACCTCTGTATGAGAAATTTCTACTATCTGGATCAAAAAAAGAAATGGCATATGGAGAATGCGTATTCTTCCATGCAAAATAAAATACTGGAAGATAAAACAATAATGACAACAGAATGCTATTTGAAATCCAGATGACAAGTATTGCAAATATGGATCCAAACACCAAAGTCATAAAGAGAGTGGCAATTAAAGGACCCAAAAATTCCTCAGGAGTGACAACTTCCAAAAGTTCACCCTTCAGCCCTCTTTGATACCATTCTTTGCGGAATTCTTTTTCTTCCGCAGAATAAGCTGATGTTGAAGGTTCTGGAAGTTTAGGTCTTAGGCTAAACATAAACAAAGTATGCGTTTGATCATAGATAAGCTGATTGATTCCTGTTGATTTTAACTTGCAATGAGCCTTGTGATTTCAGTCAAGTTGCGGTTGATTGTTCCTTCCAGCTCGTTTAGCTGGTCAGTATATTCCTTACTCAATCGGAGATAGGTGTCTTTTGGAATTTCTTTTCTCAAATATTTCTTATCATTTTGATCAACAGCAGAACGGGTATCTGCCAGCCGTTGATGTGCTAACATTATTTCATCAACCAGTTTTCGGTATTTTTGGGGCAGTTCTTGAGCTACACGGACAGCCTTGTCAAGTCTTTGATTCAAGGGTTTAAGTTTTCTTCTGAGGGTTGCAATGGTTGAATCGTATTGTTTTCGGCTTACTTTACCTTTTCTGTATTTTTGGGTTAGATCATGCAAACGATCCATAGTTGTACGAACCTCTGTAAATACATTGTAAAATTCCTCAAGTTCTGCGATTGGAATATTTTCACTTGCGGTTTCTTCTACAACTTCCAAATCTTTGACACGGATCTTGTTTTGGATAGACTGTATTCCAATACCCAATGCCAAGATGCCACCCATCAAAATGATTGACCAAACAAAGTAGTTGATTATCGACGTTAGAACAAACACCCGTGAATATCTGAACTTCAATTCAAATTTGACATTGTCAGTGGGAAGAAGGTTTGTTCCCTGATAGACAACTTCTACATGGCGGAAAAGGCTGAAGGTATATCTACCAGTTGTTATATCAACATCCATAGATGATTTTTGACTCTTTGGAGAGTAGTTCTGATCCAAGAAAGTTGCACCTTCAGGCAATTGATAAACAACTTCCATGTTTTTGACTGTTGAGTTGAACAATGAGGAGAGTGAGGTGTTCAATGTGTATTCATTGCCTTCAAAGCTAATTATCCTTCCTGCCTCATATCTATAGGTGACGGTAAATGTGTAGGTTTCGCCACCGAATATAGTAGTCCGGAAGTTGACAGTCAAAGCCTTGAATCCTTCAATTCTGGCAGATTGAACTGTTGGATATCCGTTTGATTCGTTTCTTTCTCGAAGGTTCAGTTTTCCAAATTGGTCAAATACATCAGTTATCACTGCATCGTTTTCAATGAACAGAACTGCTCCACCCAAACCATATTGTTCTGTATAGACTTGCCTTGTCAAGTCGACAGGAGCACCAGTATGGAGCACAGTGAATGTTTCAGTGACATACACCCTACCGTATGGATCAAATCTGACTTTTCTTTGAATATTTTCATAAATGTTGGGCACAACAACACGTCCACCCGATTCCTGAGATGAAAAAGAATCAAAGACGATTATGGCATAGTCTACATCTTTAGTGAGACCTTGGTATGGGTCAAAATCATCGTATACGAATCCAAGGTAGCTTAAGGTTTTCTCACCGTAGGCATAATTTCCAGTAGAGTTGCCATTGAATTTGTTGTTGCTCGTTTCCAAAATAATGTAAGCATCGGCAGTTGTAACGTTCAAATTCTGCATCAATGGACGGATTGGGGAAACAAATGATCCCTGCTGTTCAGTGTTAACAAGTTTCCAAGTATGGATATCAGCAGTTGTTTCCAAATATGTCTGTGCATAAATAAATCCAGTATCATTAGTAGCTGGAAAGCCTGATGAATTAGTTACAGGGATTGTGTAAGTAGTTATTTCCTTTCCAACAAAAACCTCCGCCTGCCGTGTATTGTTTGCGCTTGTAAGCCCAACATCATCACCATATTGGACATAGAATTTTGTCTTTTCGACAAATTTTTGGAATGATGAAGGGATGGAATAATTCAATGAATAAAGGGCGGTAGTATTACTCATTGGCCCTACAACAATTTTGTCCTCAAGCACTACTCGAGCGGAATCTTTGATTGTAACTGTTCGGTTAATAGTGGCTTGTGCCTCGATGTTTGGGTTAAGTGGGGGATGCTTCAATGCCATTGGTTCCAACATCGAAGTTGGCAAAGCCTCCTCTGAGTGATCAGCTTTTCCAAATGTCCCTGGAACGGGAGTAGCCATCATGGCCACAATAATTGTCAGTAGTATAATCTTTCTTGCGGCTATCAATCAAAATTCCTCTCTTCGAATAGCATGTCCCTAGCAAAATTGACTAATTAAATAGTTTGTGAGATTGACAATCTCAACGCGTCAGTTAACTTTCAAGGATGTCGCACATCCAATAGAGTTATCAAGAGAGGCAATGACGAAGGCGTATGAAGGAAGTGTTTGTGCATCCAACAGCCGTTGTTGATGAAGGTGCCTCCATTGGAGAAGGTTCAAAGATTTGGCATTTTGCCCATGTAAGAGGCGGAGCAAAAGTTGGCAAAAATGCCATAGTGGGCAAGTCAAGCTATATTGACACTGGAGTTGAGTTGGGAAACAATGTCAAGGTACAAAATTTGGTCAGCATCTACAATGGGGTAAAAATTGGAAATGATGTGTTCGTAGGGCCACATGTAGCATTTACGAACGATCTCCATCCCCGAGCAGCAGGTGAATGGCAAATCAGTCCGACTATAGTTGAAGACGGAGCAAGTATTGGTGCCAATGCAACTATTGTTTGTGGTACTACTCTTGGAAATCATTGTTTAATTGCAGCAGGTTCCGTTGTCATTAGATCAGTTCCTGCACATGCATTGGTTGCAGGAAATCCAGCCACCATCAAAGGGTGGGTGTGCAAATGTGCCAGAAAGATTGCAGGGAGAGACCTTCCATCTGGAACACATGAAATCAAATGTTCTCATTGTCACACTATCAATGTTTTTGAAGTGCCCTAAGGGGCTTATATATTGTATAAATCATTGGCCATTGGACGAACCATCACACCAAGAGTTTTTGATTGCTATGGCCACATCAAAATATATGTCGACAAAATCAAAATTTCACCGCAAACCAGCCAAATTGATGCGTCTGCGTGACATTTACAAAGTTGAAACTATTGAATTTGATGAAATGACTTTATTCAAATTCTTAGGCCAACCACTTCACAAAATTCACGTCATGGCCACTGTTGTTGAAAAATATCAAGGGATAGCCCAAAATGGCAAGAAATTTGCAGTTTTAACCGTTGATGACGGCACAGCAACAATAAGAGTCAAACAATGGGTTGAAATTGATACCATTGAGAAATGCCAAGTTGGGGAAATCATAGACATCGTCGGAAAACCACGTGTCTTTGAAGGAGAAATCTACATCAGTCCAGAAATAATCAATACAAACAAATCGGTTACGGACGAACTATTAAGAAGAGCAGAACTGATTGAACAAGAAATAGAGCTTTATGGCTTGAAACCGGATGCTTAATGGGAACGATAAGCATCCCGACAATGTGTGCAGCAGAAACTTACTTCGTTTCCTGCTTTGTCTTTTCCAAAGACCTTCACATCGTACAACCTGACTCCACAATGGTGGCATTGTTCAAGAAGCATATCCAATCGAGCGTCAATGATATTTCCCATCCGTTCTACAATTTCTTCAACTAATTGCTCCCCCTTTTCAGTCAGTTTGTATTTCACACGACCTCTTACGTCATCAGTTTCCAACTCTGTTACGTAGCCCCTATCCCTAAGCTCATGCAAAAAAGGATAAAGTTTACCAGAACTTGGACGGGATCCAGTCATTTCTTCTATCTGTTTTGAAATGTCATATCCACTCTTTGAACTGTCCTTTAGCAAGAGCAGACATTGCACTCTGAATAGGGAATCCAATTTCAGTTCAGGAATACATAAATGTTCTCACCACCACTTTTTAAGCTTCCCAATCCGACAAAAACACTCGTAGTAGTATTTGACTACAGAGATTCGATAGAGATAATTTGAATTTTGTCCCTAATAAGGGAAATTAGGCAAACCCAAACATGTCCTGGAAAAAAATCAAAACAAAGATATCCTGACAACAATGAAATTAAAGAGTTGAAAGCTCAAATTAGCATTGTTAAGCAAAAAAACAAACAGGAAGGTAGGTCTAAGGCCAAGCGAATAAATGTAATGAAAATTACCGGTAAGACATCCCATTAACCATACATTTTTGTTTTTAGTTTGCAATAATCATTCCGTGAAACAGATAGACCTTAATAGGAACAAGCGGAAAGCAACAGCTAGCACCATCCATAAATTAGCATTCATCCTGTTTATTATCGGGATATTCTTCAATGTCCGCATCTTCAATATAAGCCTTGTAGTCTTAGCGATTGTACTTTGGGTAACTGGGTCAACCATCGCATCCATCATTTTTCCAAAGAAAATAAGT
>JALUTL010000356.1:571-13824 GCA_027016475.1 Candidatus Heimdallarchaeota archaeon | reverse complement strand
ACAATTGCCCAATTTAGGAAATGGCACTACAGCCAAGATTCAAAAAACTTGCCAAATTTGTGGAACACAAGCTTTGGAGGAAGCAGAATTCTGCATTGAATGCGGAGCAAAGATAAAAGCAGCTCAATTTTGAATCAAAACCGTAGATATCTATATTGCAAAGAAAAACAAATTCCTCGTCTGAAACGGAAAGCGCAATTTATCTAACGTTAGCCGATCTGCCAACAAACTCATAAAAAGGTCAAACATCTGCCGCAAGTATGAGCTCAACCTTTTCACAAACAGCATTACCACAAATAAACCTGAATTACGGATTAGAATTTTATGTTCACTAAATTCAATCAATTATAGCTCATCCGCCGCCAGTGTGGCTTCACGAATCACACTAACCACAGCAGTTATAGCTCCTATCAACAATGCGTCAAAAACCAAGAACGGCCAAAACTGATGAAACCACTACGTCTCCACTTATCGACGTTTCCAAATAATAACTGAAAAATCACAAATAAAATATGCTACTCGTTAATCCAGCAATCCCATCCGCCAAAAATCCCAACAATAGATAGTCAGTGGAAGAAAAATGAAACAAAAAAACCAAGAAATACACTAGGCTCAAAAAGCTTAGATTCCATAATCCCAATCGAAAAACAAACAAGCCGTGCTCCTTAAACAATTTCCGCCATTGAAATATCATCAAGAAGGCAGTAAAGAACACAAAAAACCGAAATGTCATTGAAATTTCCTGAAGCATCAACCCCAACGCAATACAATTGAGATTTTATACATTTCCACAAACAGACCAACAGTTAATAGAAAATATCACCAACAACAAAGAAATATACGAGCCTGGCGGGAATACCGTTTTCAAAGCCTCAACCCTGAAAATTTCGAACCCGCGGCTTCCAGCTGTCTACATCAACGTTTAGAAGGCTGGCACTCTTCCTACTGAGTTACAGGCTCGTAACTAACCTACATAGAAATGAAAGAGTATTAAATATTTGTGAAGGATTCGGGGGATATGCCCGACAGTACAACAATTGTGAAAAGCAGAAGAGGTACACTTTGAAACTCATCTGTTTGGAAAAAGCTTTTATCTCTTGAATTGAACATATTTTAGATGTCCACCTTTGAGGCAGACAGTAATGAGTTCTTCAATACAAGACACAGAAATGCAGCAAAGGAAATAGAAAACGAAGAAGTTAAACCAAGGTTGGGAAGAAGGGAAAGTGAACCTCATTCATTCAAAATAAATTACATCCATGATGTTCTCGCCACAAATTTTCCTTCGGATCGAACATTTTGGGATCTGCACCATTATTTCAGGATCGGAAGTGAAAAAGTTGACCTCCAATTTGACATATCCTTCTTCAAGGACTTTGAATTCAAAGATCAGGTGTCATCCTACAATGAAGAAGACCATGAAATGCGCCGTCCCACTATGGTAATCAATATACTATCAAGATCCACCTTCAACAATGATTTGGGAATCAATGCAGAAAGTTGTCAAATATTGGGAATACCCGTATATGTTGCATTTAGTGACCACCTCCCCGAACCGGAAATAATCAAAGCCCCATTCCTCAAGGTCTTTTACAAAGCAGATGAAGGTTACAGCATGAAAATGCTTCGAGATTGGTGCTGCACAGAAGAGGACAGGACTATTGACCATACAAAAACAATTGACATTCTTCCAGACATTCTTCAATTCAAATTTGGCATTATGAAGCTCAAAGACAGGTATTGGAAAAAAGGGGTGCGCCATGATCTTTTCCAATTGGTGTTCATTGACAGAAAAACAGGCGAAATCCTGCCGACACGAGCCGAAAAAGCGGAAAGACAGAAATTAGCCGCTGAAAAAAAAGCAAAGAAAGCTCAAGAACAGGCATTGGCCGCTGAAGAAAAGGCAAAGAAAGCTCAAGAACAGGCATTGGCCGCTGAAGAAAAAGTAAGAAAGCTTGAAAAAGAATTGGAAAAAATGAAGGACAAATCCAATAAAGATTAAGCAAAATAGGGATCGTCAAGTTCCGATAGGAACTTATTCACCGCTGAAGCAACTTCAGACGACTTGGCGAGACGATTTCACCGCTATCCCATCATTATGATCCCCTTTGGGACTACTTTTTTGCCTGTACAATCTTGCCCATACAGTCCCAGATCTGAACAATGGTTCTTTCGGGGCTGTACAATTTAATGTGTACGTTCCAAAATATAAGGTTTTGGAGGGGAGATGATTAAAAGTGAATGCAGGTGTATGCAAATCATTCAAACTAGTTCCCTATCAAAAACTGACCATGAAACACAACAAACAAACCAGAAAGTAATTACCTCATTGCAACGAGGAAGTTGCAACCAATTCAATCGAATTGTGCAATTGTCCTATTGATACCAAAGCCTTTTTTTCACTATTCGAATCACAAAAGTATGCAACGTAGCATTCCATTAATTTTTCTACTTCTGATGATGATTAATCCTACAGCCGCAATGACAACCATGGAGGAAATAAACCACTATCAAATCAACAGTCAAGGATTGGATGTACAAGACAACATCGTGGCAGTCGCTGCCGCATCTCAAGGAGTCATGTTTTTTAAAATTGAACCATCAGGTGCCTTAACCAGCCTTGGAAACTATTCTGAAGGAACAATGAATGCCATCGATGTATGCATCAATGGAAACTATGCCTATATTGCAAATGGATTGAATGGATTCTGGGCAATTGACATTACAGACTTCACAAAAATACAAGCAGTTGCCACAATCAAAGACATGAACGCTCAAAAGCTTCATTGCACTGATCAATATGTACTCGTACTTCAAGGATTTTCTGGAATGGCATTGCTGGATATATCAAAGCCTGAATCTCCAACTGTCATTGAAAGAACAAATCTAGGTGGAGATCTCAAAAGGGGATCAATCGACCACCCATACCTCTACACCCTAGATGTTAAACAGTCTGAAATCGACATTTTCAAATTCAATTCCTCAGGAATCCCAGAATTCTTGGAAAGTCATCCTGTGGAAATGGGCCTTTCATTGGCCACATCATCAAATAAAGTCTACGTCGGAAAATCAAATGGAAACATCCAAGTTTTTGATATGAAAGATGATAAACTTCTCAGCTCAAAAAACATCACTGATGACGGACAAAGCTCAAACATCATGATTCTAGGAGAATACATCATTCATTCAACAACAAATAAAGGAATGAAAATCATCAACATCAACAATGGAGAAATAATTGCACAAACCAATGTCACAGGAACTACAAGCCTTACAAATCAATTCTTTATAGTCACACAATTGAATCTGGGACTAGGCGTATTCAAAATACCAAATGAAATAACACTGCAGACAAACACAATGGCACAAACAACCCAAACATCAAACCAAACTGAAACCTCCACCTCGAACAACACCCTCAATTACCCATACCTGCTTCTCCCTATTGCAATAATGACACTCATAAGAAAAAAAAATGAAAACGCATGATAGATACAAAAGGATCATCCATACCTACAGAACATAACAAAAACATTAAGAAAAATTAACCCATAATTTGATTCGTGGCAGGGTACTCAAGTCTGGTCCACGAGGGCAGTCTCGAAATTTAGCGAGAGAACTGCTGTGCTTTGCACGCAGGGGTTCAAATCCCCTCCCTGTCATTTTTTTGGTGGGGAAATTTAAACTGATCAAACAATTCGAAGCAGACCCCAATATCACTCTATGTGTGTTGTCCTAGAGCTAAAACCTGATCTGATGCACTCCATGCAAACTCTATCTTGTTTGTGACAAAGTACACCTTTTCGGCATATTCCGAAAGTTTGATTTTCTGTGCCCATTTCTGAATGACCATACTCTTTGGAAGGTTGGAAATCTGATAGTCACAATATAGGATACGAGCGCCCATAATTACATCCACAACTGTTTGAAAAGAAAACACTTGTTTACCAGTATTGTGTGTCAATTCCGTGATTTTTGATGTTTCACAACCCAACATATATTGGCGGTTGGATCTGGAAATGCGGATCATATTAGCCAGAACATCCTATGAAACTGCCCTTCCATTGTATTGGATGCCTTCTTCAGAGCTGTGACCCACATAGAAGATAGTTCTCTAACGAAAACACTCATTCGTAAGCCAAATAGTCAACAATTCCCACAAAGGAAAGATAGGTTTAAGGTGTCTTTCCAGTATTATTTCCTCAAACCTTTCGAGCAAGACTCATTTAGAATTATTTGCATCAGCTCAACATTCACTCACCAAGAAAATGCCAACATCAGTTGTGCAAAACATAGGATGTTATGTGGAACCTTTGGAGTAATTGGTAATGAGATTATCATAATAGAAAAAAAAAGCAGTTGCAAGAATTCCAACAGAAAACAATACCATTTCAATGATAGCTTGAACCGGGTTTGATGGAGCAACTAAGGCAATGAAAAAATAAGAATAAATGCAGTTCCTCCAATGATAAGAAATTGATTGAATTTAACCAAGTATGTTGAACCATAATACCTGAGCTTTTCTTTATCTTTCAAAATTCTTTTTGCCGGAAGATCATGTAAAGCATGAACACAGGGCCAAGAAAATCACATAAATTGCCTGATAGTTGACTTGTGATGATAAAATCGCAGTCAGAATGATTATAATGGCAAGCCGCTAATGGTTGTGATCACTTCAGTTGCAGGAAAGGAGGTTTTTTTTCAGTGTGTGTATTTTTTTCTATCATTTCCATCTGCCAGAGCCTCCTGATCCTCCACTTCTACTATTTGAACATGGGCATTTTTCAATCAAATCCCAATCAGTGGAAGTCATTCCTAAATCCAAACTGTAAAAAACACCAGATATCCCAAACGCAATCGTCTGTTCCTGTTCTATTCTTGCAATCTTATAACTTTTTGTGGTGTCCTATATATCATGTATCAATATAGTAAACAAATGATGCAATTAAAGCACCTTTGAGACAATCCGAAGTTATATGCCCGAAACTAAGGGATTCTCCATAATCGATATAAAAATCATAAATCTTCCATATGTTGAAATGGGTGAACAGCAAGAAATGATTTGTTTTACTGCTGTTGAATTTATGGTAGGGGATTCAGTATCTTTTGCCTTCGTTTTCGAACTAGAACCCACTTAAAAAAGCAATGAAAAGGAGAAGAATGAGAGCAGAAACAAAAACCATCACTTAAGAAAAATGGATTTATGGCACAGTTTCCAAATTACAGATGGAGTGGTATTTCGACAGAGGGGGCAAATAGCATCAACCTCCCCTATAATGAATGATAAAACAGCAATAATGAAGAGAAAAGCTACAAAGAATATGAAGGAACTTTCCATGACAACCAAAGAAGCGACCGATCCTATCTATTCTTGGTTTGGTGGGATTTCAAGTTTGGTAATTGCCTGCCAAAGCATTGTTCTGGCGTGGTAGGGACAATTTGGATCCGACGTTGTCTCGTCAAGGAGGTCAATTGCATTGATTGCCCTCACATTAAGTTCCATGGATTCATCTTGAAGCGTTTCTACGCTTTTTGTAGCTGCTTTTCTTATGTTTCTGGGGATTGATGAGTCTTCTGCAATGTAGGTAAGTATTTCGATGGCCTCTTGTATCTGTTTCTGGACGTTTGACATTTTTCATTACCTCTCAATTGTGCTCACGTTGGTGTGTTTATATTATGCTTAAGATTTTTGATGAATTTTAACTTGGTGATTGGTATCTTGTTTGTTTGATCAATGGTATTATAAAGGAAGTAAAAAAGCCTAGATGTTCAGAAACCGCCAAGGATAGTCTTCAGGAGCCATCAATACGGCACAGGAGCTTTCTGAGACGTCAATGAGTTCAAGGTGCTGTGGTGATTTTTGGACAATTTCTTTGGAGAAGTTTACGATGTCATTTATATCAGGCATTCGATCGTATCCGAGGTTTTGCCGGGCATCTCCTACTGAAACGAATCCTTTTGCTTCGAGGAAATGGGCCTTTGCCCTG
This sequence comes from Candidatus Heimdallarchaeota archaeon, assembly GCA_027016475.1. Lineage (GTDB taxonomy): Archaea > Asgardarchaeota > Heimdallarchaeia > Heimdallarchaeales > Kariarchaeaceae > WAKA01. The sequence continues at coordinate 7,837 of JALUTL010000356.1, read as the reverse complement.
AAGAACATTTCTGCATATTTTTCGGGATTCGCCATGTTCTTTCCTTTGACAAGAGTCAGTCGTATGACTTTTCTGGTGTCAAGGTTCGCCATGACATCGAGAGTCTGGTTGAGCTTTTGCCATGCTTCTTTTGGATTGAACGGGCGTGTAATGGCAGAATGCATTTGCGGCGTGTTACCTGCTACAGTCAGATACAGTTGGGTGGGAAGGTTTTTGAGGTTTGCCAAAACCTCAGGATTTGTTCCGTTTGTCACAAGGAATGTGGTCATGCCGAGATCATGGCAGACTTCAATGAAATCATCAAGGTGCTTGTAGAGGGTTGGTTCGCCACTCAAGGAGATTGCAACATGCTTTGGTGTTTGGGCACTTTCCCATTTTTGCTTGTCAACCTTTGGATTTCCGCCATACCCTGAAAGCAACTTTTGCTGTCCCTTGATCATTTCTCTGACAAGCCAGTCGGGAGCATCATGATCCATGTCAGACATATCGTCGCCCATGGCATAGCTTTCAGATCTCCAGCAGAACAGGCATCGTTCTGTGCACCATGTCAGGGCTGGAGAAACCTGCATGCAATAACCTGATGTGATGCCATAGAACTTATTCTTGTAGCATTGTCCTTCACCGACCATATCCTTTTTTGTCCAATGGCAGAGCTTGACGCCACTATGTTTCCCTGCAAGATAGTAATGCTGTTTTTCAAGTCGTTCCCTTAGATCCTCAGACATTCCGAGGTTCAGGTCGACGATCTGTTCAACCACAAATTAACTTTTGCAATCCCCTAAATTAATATGTCGTCTGTTTCATTGGTTCATTTTTCTCTTGCGAATTCGATGATTTCCTTATCCTTTTTTTTGGCAAGAAAGCGATTGATGACCAATTCTCCGATGTCGGATCCGTAATCTGCGATCCGCAAAATTGATTTGGCAAGTGGAAGTTCCTTGCAGGGTATGTCATATGATTCTGAAATTTCTTTTGCCTGTATCTTTCGATCGATTGCAGTTTGGGCTAGGAGGGGGTCATCATTGAGAAATGCCTTGACTGCCTCTTCACATGCACTTTTGCCAATTTCAGCCAATGTTCTCAGCTTTTCCATCTCCTTGATTTCATTTGGTTTGTTCGAAACCAATTGTTCTGCATGATCTCCAATCCGTTCAATGTTCTTGACTAAAAGATGGTAATCAATGATTTCCATGGGGTAGATTCCAATTTGTGTAGCAAACACGAATTTTGACGACGCCCGGTACAATTGCCTAAGGGCAAGGTAGTACAGTTTGTCAAGGGTTTTTTCTGCATTGTGCACAATTGATTTGGCATTCTCCTCATTCTCGAAGATGTACTTGTATGCTTTTTCAATCATGTTTTTGGCAGTGAACCAAGATTTTTGGATAAGATCCTGCAATTTAAGCTGTGAGGGGTCAAGTGCATCATGGATTACGATTTTTGTTTCGGTTTCTTCAATGATTTCAGCCCCCCAAAGTTTGTCACATATCTCATTGATTGCCAGTACGTGTTCCATTTGGAGTGGTTTGTCATCAAGTGATTTGATGATGATTTGTGGAGTGGAAGCGAGATAGGCAGCCAAAATCAATCGAATTACTTCATTTGGGCTACGATTTTCATTCACGGCGATAATCTGCTCATCAAGAGAATCCTTTTGGTCAATTCCATCAGCAGGAGTTATCCGAAGACCGCCATCATCCATTTCTTCAATAAGAACTTCTGCATTTTCTTTTTGGAGTCCAGCCTTTTTTATCCATTGTTTGGGAATTGTCAGAACATAGCTGCTGTTTCCTGCAAACTGCAATTTTCTTCTGGTGGGAGGGATACCCATCAAACAATGTATTTACATATAGGTATTAACTGTGTCGAAATGGGAATGAGAAACTCGGAGATTTTTGAAAACTCAGAGATTTCTGTTTAGGTCAGATACCCACGACGCAGGTTTTATAGAAAATGGATGAGTTGCATCATTTAGAACCAAAGTGTGGTTTGATAAAACATGAAGTGCAAAATGAGTATACTGTTGCTGGTGATGATATTTGCATCCTCCACCGCCGTTGCAGAAACGAAATTGAGTATTGTAGGATCCAATACCTTGTTCCCGATTGTAGAAGCTGTTGGGGCAAGGTTTCAAGAGTTGAATCCTGATGTCACCATCTCAGTTGAAGGTCCAGGCTCAGGGGCAGGAATTACTGCGTTGATCGACAGGCAAACCGACATTGCCCCTATGTCAAGAGAGCCAAAACAGGAAGAGGTCAATGAGGCAACTGCAAAAGGAATTGAATTGAACATTACCAAAGTTGCCCTGGATGCCTTGATAATTGTTGTCAACAAAGAGAATCCTATTGATAGCCTTACGCGAGAACAAATTACTGGAATATACAATGGAACGTATACCAATTGGGCAGATGTTGGCTGGGCAAGCGGAGGAGACATATTTGTAATCGAAAGGGACGAGAACTCTGGAACTCATGACTTTTTCAATGAATTTTTCCTTGACGGGGAAGAAGTTGATCCAGCAAAAGTTAAGGGCCACAAGCAGGAAGCATCCACGTCACAATTGTTCAGGCTGGTAGCGGACCAAAAGAACGCCATCGGTTATGGAGGTCTTGCATTCTTCACAGATATTGTAAAGAAAGTCAAGGTAGATGGTGTTGAAGGCACCATTGAAACTGCCAAGGATGGATCATACCCTGTTGCTCGTCCTCTGTTTTATGTTTTTGATGAAAAAACCATTTCAGACATTGGCAGGCAATTTGTGGAATATACATTGTCACCTGAAGGACAATACTTGGTATTGGATGTCGGATATGTAAATGTAGCAGAAGCGGCACAAACCCTTTCAGAGGTTGCATCCATTGACAACACCCCATTGAATCCTTTACCTCTTATGGCAGGTATAGTTTTCTTGGCCCTTGTTTTCAGAAAAAAGAGTTTTACGTGAAATAGTTTAACCAAAATTGAGCCTTTGGAACAAAAGAAAGAATTGAACGCCGTTCATTTTTTTGAAGGAAAAAGGAGAGATTAATATACTGAGTTTGTCAGTTCAAAGTACCATGAAAAGAAAAGCAATATCAGCAATTTTTGTGGCAGTGATGCTACTACTTACACCTGCAGGAAATGCTGCACCACCAGAGCATAACCTGAAGGTTGGTGACGAGTTCCTTCATGATTTTGAAGAATTCATGAGTGTGAACAAAGTAAATGGAACATCCTATGAACAACCTCTGAGCGATGATATCAAAGCCCTCATTGGGCAAAAAGAGGTTCAAACCACTGTGCACTCAATCGTCACAAAAGGCGACGACTATCAGGTAAACACAACCCACAAAAAGGGGGATGTATCAGTTCCTGGAAGCACATACATTGATGAATGGCAATCCATTGTTGGATTCGGATTTTTGGTAGTCCTGCTGTATTCACTGTTCCTTCCTGAAGCAGGTGATTTTGATGAGCCAAGTGTGGAAAATGACACAGTCACAGAAATCTCCATTCCTCTTTTTGCCACAAGCGATGAAAACGCGTACCTTGATTATGTAAAAGACATTAATGAATTCAAGGAAGAATTGGAAAACAATACAGACACGACATCTCCACCCTATGAAGTAAAAGCAAACAATATTTCGGTTGATTCAAATGTCAATACAGCGGACAACACATTTTCATTCAACATTGACATGATGTTCAACACAACAAACAACGCTACTGATCCAGTTTCATGGAAGCAGGATTTGATTTTCCGTCTAAGTGTCGTTGTTGACTACAATAGGTCGTTAGTTACCGAGTTTTTCTATGAAGTCTATGTGTTCCGGCAATACCAATCTGCAACCTCCCTGCTTCATACGTCATATGGTTTCCGTGAGAGTAAGCAAGGAGGAGGATTTTTGGAAAACTTTGGAATTGAAGTTGGCCTTCCGCCATTTGTCTATTTCATTCTGGCATCTGTTGCAACAGGGATGTTGGCAATTTCCAGAAAGCGTAAATCACTATGATGTTACCCATGTATGCCTCTTGCTCAAATAAATTTTAGAAGCATAATTTTTCAAGATGCCATCACCAATTGATGAGATTCTCAATATACTTGATGATTTCGATGAAAAACCTAAGAAAGAGTCTTATTACACTCCAGAAGTCAATAACAACAACATTCCAAAAGAGTTGCCTTATAAATATTCCAGACCATCCCCACAAGAAGAAACGCCAGCACCTCCTAGAGACTTTTCAAGTAGTTTCATGAACAATGTTGCAAAGCGGGCCCAAGAAGCAAAACTTTCGAAAAAGAGGGTGAATTCTCGCTTTTCTTCTGAAGCCGCAGATATGGAGATCATGAAACTAATTGGAGACAAAGAGGACAAAATTTTGGTGATTGGTGTAGGTGGTGCTGGATCCAATGCTGTGAGTAGGTTAACTCGCAGAGGGATAAAAGGGGCAGTAACTGTCGCAGCCAATACGGATGCATTCCATTTGCTTAATTCAGTTGCAGACCAAAAAATTGTATTAGGGAAAGAACTAACAGAAGGTCTTGGCGCAGGAAATGATCCTGTAATAGGAAGAGCTGCCGCAGAAGAATCGACTGAGGACATTCGCGAATTGGTGAGAGGTGCAGACATGGTTTTTATTCAGGCCGGTATGGGAGGTGGAACGGGAACTGGTGCTGCATCAGTAATAGCAGATATTGCCAGATCAGAGGGGGCATTGGTTGTAGGAGTTTGCACCTTGCCTTTTGAGATGGAAGGAGAAGAGCGAGTACATAATGCATTGGAAGGATTAAAGGAACTTTATTCTACATGTGACACAGTCATCGTAATCCCAAATCAAAAGCTTCTGCAAATTGATCCCACCCTTCCAATAGATATGGCATTCAAAATTGCCGATGAAATTCTGATAAAGGCAGTTCAAGGAATTGTTAACTTGGTAACCACCCCCGCGTATGTCAATGTTGATTTTGCAGATATTCGCCAGATTCTGAAACGAGGTGGCAGCTCAGTAATTGGAGTAGGAGAGGGAGAAGGTCCCGACAGAATTGAAGATGCATTGAGAGAAAGTCTTGCCTACAGTTTGTTGGACATTCAAATAATGGACGCAAAAGCAGCATTGATACACATTGCAGGCGGCGAAACCTTAAGTTTGGAGGAAATCCAGCGATGTGTCAGAGCAGTAACAAATGAGATTGGAAAGGATGCCCATATCATTTGGGGTACACATATAGATAAGTCATTGGGTTCGAAGGTTGAAGTGACAATAATACTCTCTGGAGTGGATTCTCCCTACTCCATTTCATTTGATGGAATTGATCCCAACCAAGGTTGGGATGAGGAAGGGTTTGAGCTTCAATCCCCTCCAATAAAGACAATATGGGACATTTGAAATTTGATCATTGAGTACGGGATCGGCGGGTTGAGCCGATAATTAACTTTGCCAACATAGGGTTCTCCCTTTCTATTCTTTTGTATACCTGCTTAAGGAGACTTTCAAAAACATCTGATTTGACAACACTTTTTTCATGGGCCAAGCGAGGCGGAATAAACCAGTCTTTTCCGTCAGAGACAGTCAGCAGATCACTGAGCAATTGTGAGGGAGGTTTGGTATTCGAAACAAAGTAATCGATGCGGATAGGAATTCCACGAGGGACAACAGTAGCAAAGAACGTTTTGACAATGCAGTCCTTCTCATCAAGTTTGATTCCATTGTCTTTCCATAATGCTTCAAGACCTGGACTAGACAATATACGGTCGTACGCATGGCTGGTCAACGTTTCTGAAAATCCGGGTTGTCCATCAGTCACCATTGAAAAATACATAGGATCATTGAGAGCAGAATCAAGATACTTTTCAGGGAGAAATTTTTTGCTGTAGCTGTCCTTTGATATGCCAAGAATGGTGGTACCATTGGATTCTGCCAAATCAAGCAGTTCATGGAGAACTTCGCCATAAGCTACAAGCTCCTTTTGAAATTGAACAAAATCAGCATCAAGTGATTCTCGGTCGTATTTTTGTGAAACACTAATACGTGTTGGCAGTCCAATTATGAACAGTCCTTCTAGCGTTCCATCCAATAGAAGATAATCGGGTGAGTAACGTTCGATCAGGTCAGCGGCAACTGTCAGTTCCAATCTTTCTCTAAGCCTGCTTGCCAAATCGTTGATGAAACTTCCCCCTGTTGAAAGGGCCTTGCCATCCCTTTTTATCTCCCATGCAATGTCTCGCGGCAATGGGGAGTTGTTGACTCCCATGGGTCTACCTGCGGCCTGAGCAAATATTAGGTAAGCCCCCCGTCCCTGAAAGGTACGTGAACCACCATCAACTGCACCGAATGTCAGCGGTTCGGTGGACATGGAAGGGATAGGGCTCCATGTTGGACTTCCACTGCCAGCTAAGTCCAAAAATGTTTGTCCATTGCTTAGAATTCCGTCAGCCAATTCATCTGCAACTTTGTGTACATCATCCACATCAAAATTTTGTGGCATCAAATTATTATTGTGCCTCCCACATTTAAACTTCTGTGTTCGATGGAATTGTGTAGAACTATTCAACGAAAATGGTGCGATCTTCCTTTTGGTGTTGAAATTTGGTCATTCTAACGCGTAAATTACTAGAATACATGATAACTCTAAAAAGTCAATCAATTACAACATTGGATGATGAAAATCGTAGTCATGCTCAAAGCGGTTCCTGATACGGAAACCCGTTTTCAGATAAAAGAAGATGGAACAGACGTTGTCTATGATGATTCCATCGAATGGATCCCATCACCATATGATGAATATGCTTTGGAAGCAGCCATTCAAACCAAGGAAAAGCTTGGTGGAACTGTTACACTTGTTACACTTGGGAAAGGTGTTGAAAGCCAAGTGATCAGAAAGGCCTTGGCGATGGGGGCAGATGACGCAGTTCTCGTCAACAATGCAGACTTGGCAGATAGTGATCCGTTGGGCATTGCCAAAGTTCTTGCCAAAGAGGTCGGAGCGTTACAACCAGATTTGGTTTTTGCAGGAAGGTTGGCAACAGATACGGCAGACAGTTTCATCGGCCCTGCTGTCGGAGAGCTTCTTGGAATGCCAGTGATTGCAGAAATTTCAGGGCTTGAGGCAGAAGAGGGGAGGATTGTTGTGACTCGTGATGCCACTCAAAGAAAAGAAAAGTTCGAAGTGACTTTGCCTGCAATCGTCACGACAGACAAAGGAATCAACGAACCCCGCTATCCAAAATTGCCAGACATCATGAAAGCAAAGAAGAAGAAGGTTGACGAAAAGGACGGTGCGGAGTA
>JALUTL010000356.1:0-561 GCA_027016475.1 Candidatus Heimdallarchaeota archaeon | reverse complement strand
TGCGGAGTATTTGGAGATAGCAGGAAGAGGAAAAAGAAAAGTTCGCCAGTTGTCTGTTGAATTTCCGCCCAAGAAATCAGGAGGAGTTATTTTCAAAGGCGATTTGGATGAAGCGATTGAAAAGCTCGTAGACGCTTTGCACAATAAGGAGAAGGTGATATAAATGAAGATAGCAGTATTTCTTGAATCATACAATGGAAAAACGGTAAAAGCAGCTTTGGAAGCAACCACAGCGGCAAGACAAATTGGCGGATCAGATGCCGAGTACATTGCCATCGTTTTGGGTAAAGATTTGGAAACTACTATCCAAGACGCGGGCAAAGCAGGCTTTTCAAAAGTTTACAAAGGAGAAGGAGGAAGTTTTGACCTATACAACCCATCAATTTACGCCAAAGCCATTGCAAATGTAGATGCAGACTACTATGTCCTGCCAGCAACTGTTTGGGGTAGAGAAATTGGCCCTAGATTGACTGTAAAATTCGATGCGGCCTATGCTGGAGACATATCACAGGTCAAGGATGCACAGACATTTGTCCGTTCCATTCATGGAAACAAGATCCT
>JALUTL010000355.1 GCA_027016475.1 Candidatus Heimdallarchaeota archaeon | reverse complement strand
TTCCTCCTCAGAATTGAGGCACCCCTTGATTCTGACTTGCCTATTTAAGCTCAGATTGGATTAGTTTGATGCATTATAGATTTGAATTTAGGTTATTTGATCTTAGTGATGGAATGTTGAACCCATTTCTTTCAAGTGTTTTCTTGTAGGGGTTTCTCCTTCTACAAGTCCATCCTTTTCCCATTCAAGCTCTACTTCCCAAAGAGGAATGTGGGGGACAAGTTTATTGATGAACCAATAGAAGAAGATAAAGAAGGAAATTTGTGCCATAGTAATCCAAATTTCGGCGGGTGTGGGGTTGTAGGGATATATGCCTTCAAATTCGCTGATGACAGGAATCCGGAGTGAAGGAACCAGAATGACATACCTCTTCAGCCATGCACCAATGTTGACAAGAACACTTGAAATGAATGCAAACCAATACACTTTTTTGGTTTGATCCGGTTTCATGCCAATGGTTTTCATACCCATGATGAATGGGATAAGCATAGTTCCAATGATAATAAACCAGAACATAATGGCCATGTCCCCATAAAACACCTGATAGAGCACCTCGAATTCATGAGTTTCTCTCTTGTATGCTGGCACAAGGTATTCATTGAGGGTAAAGTAACCATAAGCGAAATTTGTTGCCAACAGAATTTTGGTTACTGCCTGTATATGTGAAACAGTGATGTAGTCTTCAAATCCATAATACCAGGTAAACACTACCAATGCAGTAAGCAAGGCAGCAGTACCAGAAAATATAGCACCAGAAATGAAATATGGTCCAAATATGGTAGAGTTCCATCCGGGCCTCCATGTCATTGCAAAAATCCAACTGACGACTGTATGAACTGAAAGGGCAATTGGAAGAATGAACCATTTCAACCGTTCCATGATACCATTTTCCAATTTATCAAATTGTTCAGGTGTGCCTTTCCAATTCAGTGCCAAGATGGCATAGATTCTTTGTCGGATTTTATGCTTCTTTGGATCCAGATTATCCCTGTAATAGGCAAAATCAGGAATAATGGGGGTATAGAAAAAGATCAGGCTACCGGTCAGATAGAATGTGATCGAAATGACATCCCAAACCAAAGGAGAAGTAATATTTGCATAAATTGGGATATGTTGGGCTCGGTCAAGCCGCCCCATATCTATCAATACCGATGCAGCACCCATAACCAGCGAAACAATTGTCACCTCTTCAGCAATTCGGGTTATTGGTGTCCTGAATTTTGCATTCAAAATCCTGAGCACGGCAGAGATAAGCATACCTACATGTGAAACACCGATCCAAAATACGAAATTGGTAATGTAGACACCCCAAAACACTTTTTGCGTCAAATCAGTAATTGTCAGCCCTTCAACCAATTGCCAAATTACATAATATCCAAATCCAATGACCATGGTTATGACAAATGGGATCATTGCAATGATTTCGCCGCGGCGAGTGGTCAAAAATGCATCTTCAACAATTTTTCTACGCCTCATGACTTCCAATTCAGACATTGGTTTTCCATCAGGCGTGTATACGCTGTGTTGAGCAGCGTGCGTTTTTGTCATGTCGTGTGTTGCTGTTGCCATTGACAATCCTCCTATTTAGTATTTGCCGGAAGGTAAAAGACACGTGGGCGTGTACCTTCTTCTTCCTTCCATCTGAATCCCTTTCTTTTTGCGATTGTTTCATCGACCAAAAGGGTTTCGCCATGGTTGTTCGTAACGGCATTTTCCAAGAGATTTCCGAAATAAAGGGCTCCCTTGTGACATGAGGCCACACAGTGGGGGAGCTTGCCAAGGAATTGGTTGCCACAAAAATCACATTTTGCAATCACACCTTTTTGCTTGACGATTGAAAAGGGCATTTGCATTTGGAAGTCCTTTACAATTTGGTCATTTTCAGTCTTGCCTTCAAAGTTCGGGTTTTCTTCCCAATGGAAGAAGCGAACCTCATATGGGCAACCGGCCATGCACAGTCTGCAACCGATGCATCGTTCCTGGTCAACCAATGTCAACCTATCACCGCTTCGTTGCCATGCTGCCTGGACTGGACAAACATGAACGCATGGAGGATCCAAACATTGCTGACAAGGTCTTGGGAAGAAATATGGTTCAGACCACGGATTGTCTTGAACTTTGAACACCTTGATGTATTCATGAACCATTTGAGGATCCTTGGGGTTCTGCCAAGTGCCACCTTCATCAAATCCGTATCCCTGTGTTGGTGCATAGTGTCCTGTTTGGCAAGCAGAAGTGCATCTGGGTGGTCGACCTTGTGAGGTCAGGTCTACACATCCATCACATTTTGCCAAATCGATTACCATACCCCACATGGTATTTTCCATTCGCCATTGATGATATCGGCGTTTCTTGAAGTCTGCTTCTGGAAAGTCCCGTTCTTCGTCCACATCAATACCTATAGGAAGACGATCCATTAGCAGAAAATTGCTTCCGAGTCCATATGCAGTGACTCCTGTATAGGCAAGAAGCTTAATTGCAGTTCTTCGGGTTGGTCCCATTGTCTGACTGCTTTCAATCATTTTTTCTACAGCATCTTTTATTTTGCTCATTGTTTAGCCTCCTTTTCCACTCTTTTTCCAACCACAGAAATATAGGCCAACTTGAGTATTGCAGCCAAATATTCCCAAATCAGCATAGTTACAATCAACATAAGAACATAGAGCATTACTGCAC
>JALUTL010000354.1 GCA_027016475.1 Candidatus Heimdallarchaeota archaeon | reverse complement strand
CTCAAGCTGCTTGCAATCTATGGCACCAAAATCAGAGATTTGGATTTTTCTGCGTTATCATCGTCACCCTTACTTGAAGAACTTTATCTGTACAACAATCATCTTGAATCCCTTGATTTGCAATCTCTTGCGTCAGGATTCATGTTGACAAAACTGTCGGCATACGGTAATCGTCTGAAAGAGATAGATTTCACACCATTGGAAGGGCATCCACTTTCATCGATTTATTTGCATGGAAACCAATTGGAACAAATCGATTTGACACCTCTTTCTTACAGTTCTTTAGAGACGCTTTATCTATCAGGAAATCGATTAGGTCAAATTGATTTAACCCCTCTTCACACATGCCAAGAGCTAAGAATATTGGCATTGCAGAGCAACCGATTGGAAACGTTGGATTTGACTCCGTTGGAAGAAGCTGAAAACTTGGTAGAACTTTATCTCTTTGAAAATGAGTTGTTCGAATTGGATTTGGAACCATTAAGATATACATCGCTTGTTTGGTTGAATTTGAGATCCAACAATTTGAAATCATTGAATTTGGCCCCCTTGGCAAACATCGGTACCTTGGAAGTTTTCATCGCTTCGGACAACGAACTGCAAAGAGTTGACCTTACCCATTTCAGCGATCTACAGTTATTGAGGATAATTGACCTCTCTAGAAACAAAATCGAAAAGTTAGACTTTCCCAAATCTATGAAGGGAACATCGCTGGAAGAACTCTATTTGAACAACAATCTGTTGACTACAGTGAATTTGACAGGATTGTCGAATTTCAGTAATCTCAAGACAGTTTCCTTTGCCCATAATGTGATATCGGAGATTGATCTGGCACCTTTAAAGGATTTGAAGAATATAACAACTCTTAACTTGAGCGGTAACTTTCTGACATTCATTGACTTGACATCACTTCAAGAGACAACAGAATTGCAAACACTGATTTTGGACAACAATAATCTTGAGAAATTGGATCTTTCACCACTTCAAACATGCAAAAACCTCAGAGAACTATCCCTCTATGGAAATCAGCTGAACCAAATAGACCTTTCGCCACTTTCCTTCTTGAACAGATTGGAAATCCTTTCTTTGGGTGAAAACAATTTGAAACAGATAGATTTGAGTCCACTTGAGAATTGTATTTCACTGAAGAAACTGTTTCTTAACGGGAACATGCTTCAAGAAATAGATTTGTCCCCTTTGGCATGCCTGACGCAATTGGAGATGATTGTGTTGGATGACAATCTCATCGAATGGATAGATTTGAGACCGTTAAAGAAACTCTCGTCGCTCAAAGTTTTGAGTCTAAGATCAAATCTTCTCACCATCGTCGATCTCTCACCTTTGGAAAAGCTACAAATCGAAAGCCTTGATATTGCAGAAAATCGGTTGAAGTCACTAGATCTGTCTCCTTTGGCCAAGTTACCCATTGCAAACCTCAGCATTGACATGGAGCCAATATTGGTGATGCAAGAAGAGCTCAAGAAAAAGCTGCCGCCAGTAATTCAGGAGATGGAAGACATAATTTTTTTTGTTTGAATTTTTTCCGGAATTTGGTCAATGTCTTTCTTCTAACCTATGATTTTAATTTGTATGGGAAAAGATATCAGTATGAGCTCCGACGTTGCAATCGTAGGCGCAGGAATAACCAAATTTGGCAAAAGACATGACGTGACTTACCGTGAACTGCTGGCTGAAGCAGCCGCAGAAGCAATAGCCACTGTTGATGAGATTCGTCCTTCTGATATTGAAGGGCTGTATGTATCGGCGTCTATGCCTGAACTAACTGTAGATCAAGCACATGTTGGAAATTTGGCTGCACAAGAGCTGGGAATTACTCCAAAGATCGTCTCGAGAATCGAAATGGCCTGCAGTTCCGGTTCCACTGCCGTCAGAAATGCATGGGCGGCAATCAAATCAGGATTGATTGACACCGCAATCATCGTGGGTCTTGAAAAAATGACCCACAATCCTCAGATGGCAAACAAAGGCCTGTGCATCGTACCGGATGTTGAATATGAATCAATCAACGGCATTACGGCATATTCAGGCTTTGCCTTGGCAGCCAGAAAGCATATGCAGGAGTATGGAACAACAAGGGAACAGCTTTCATTGGTTGCAGTAAAGAACCACAGCAATGCCGCTAAAAACGAAAAGGCACAGTTCCATTCAATGGGAGAAATAACCTTGGAAAAAGCGATGAATGCAAGAATGGTTTCCGATCCGTTGAATCTGTTTGACTGCTCTCCAATCACCGATGGTGGTGCTGCAGTCATCCTTACTCGAGGAGATATTGCAAAAGAGTTTACTGACCAGCCTATATGGATCAGAGGTTCAGGACAGTCAATCGAACCATCGCTTGGCATCTCCAACATTCGATCCATCACCGAATGGCACGCCCTAAAAAAGGCCGCAAAACAGGCATATGAAATGGCCAATGTCAAACCATCCGACATTGATGTTGCTGAAACTCATGACTGCTTCACCATCGCAGAAATTATAGAATATGAAGATTTAGGGTTCACCAAGAAAGGAACTGGTGGAAAGTTCATTGAAGATGGTGAATCAAGACTTGACGGAAGTCTGCCAGTCAATACCTCTGGTGGACTCAAGGCCAAAGGACACCCAATAGGCGCCACAGGACTGGCCCAAATAGCAGAGATAACCAGTCAACTGAGGGGACAAGCAGGAAAACGGCAGGTTGATGATGCAAAAATCGGTTTGACTCATAACCTTGCAGGGTTTGCAACACACCATGTGGTACATATCCTTTCAAATGAGGCGAGGTGAAAAAATGGCTACTTTGCAACAGTTTCCGTACTTTATCGAAAAGGCAGAACGAATAAAACCGTTTTGGGATGCATTGAACCAAGGAAAGTTTGTCTCAACCCGATGTTCAGAATGTGAGGAAGTACATTTTCCGCCAAGAATACTTTGCCCAAAATGCTTCAGCACCAATGTTGAATGGACTGAATTGCCAAGGAAAGGAACAGTGGAATCCTTTACATTTGTCGAAATCCCTCCGGAAGGTTTCCTTGAGTCATACTACTTAGCAATGGTACGGATGGATCAATTGGAAAAGCCAATTTTGGCAAGATTCGTCGGAGAAAACCCTCCCTCAATTGGACAAGCCGTGGAGATGCACTTTGAAAGCATTGACGGACAAAACGTCCCAGTGTTCAAACCCGCCTAGTTGCATATTGGAACAGCAGAAAGTTTCGAATAAACAAAACAGGCGCATAACTGATTCCAACACCGGTCAATCCCAAAGCAACCAAGAAATATCTCTTTTGCACAAGCAGAAGGGCTGCAACAGACACAAACTGAAAAAACAACAAAACTGAAAAGTAGGAGGCGTAAGGAATACCCTGAAAGCCAGCAATCCCCAAGACGCGAGTCATGATAAGGTTCAGCACCAAGAACATGACATCATTTGACAGCGCAACATACATCACCAATCCACCAATAACTCCTGAGCCCAAGACAATCCCAAGGTTTGTCCGAGAAAGGTTGGCTTTGACAATTGCAACTACCATGCCACAGATGAAGAGAAATTCGCCAACAAAGAAAGAGGTGATAACAATACCATCAGCAAGAAACAGAGAACCGGCCATGGCGGAGAAGTTCATTGACCCAAGATAGCCGACAAAAAGTATCCATTGCGGCGTTAATGAGGATTCAGCCATCATCCACCTTAAAAAGGCAAACAAGGCAACTGATGCAGCCACAACATTTACAACCAATGGGGAATTCCCGGACATTCCAAGAACATGGAAAATTGAAGAAAACCAAGAAAGCACAACTGAAAATCGAAGTAATTTGTGGTGTGATGTATTCAACCCGCCCAGAAGTACCTCAACAAGAGGATAGATTGTTGCCAATAGCAGCAGGAAAACCCAAATTCGAAGATTCACCAGCTGAATCCCATGCAATGAGGCAGAATCGGTCAGAATGAAGTACAGAGAGTTGACTCCCAGAATAGCAATCAAATAAGCTAAGTGACGGGCTTTCACTAACCAATTCTCTGCAGAACCTTTTTATGATTTTTCGACAATGACAGTTCTTAACCTCTCAAAATGAAAATATTTAGAAATTAATGTTTTTTCCACTCCCAATTACCCCAGATTATAAAGCGATTTTTCTATCCACTTATGTGAATGAGACATTCAAAACCCTGTATGATGAAGCAAATGTAAACTTTTCAAACCAAAGATATGCAGATGCGGCTTCAACATTTGAACATCTCATCAGGATAGCCATGCAGGAGGGAAATCCGGAAGATGCCATCTATTTTTTCTATCGAGCCATTGTGGCTTGGAAAGCGGCAAAAAGAACAGATCAGGTCATCAAGTCATATCAGGCCATGGCCGACATGGCCGTCAAACAAGGAACAAAACTCGGACTAGAACAACTGAAAACTGAAAAGAGTGTCGCCAAAAGAATAGAAATCGCAAAACAGGTAATCTCCATGGTCAAAAAACTGAACAACAAGGAAATGGAAACTGAGCTGAAGCATCAACTCCTTCGCGATTTGGTTGACCTTTCCAACAAATACGACCTCACAGAAAAAGAAAAGATGCCGTTACTGGATCAGGCAATTGCCTTGGCCACCTCATTTGAGATACCAGATCAAAAACTCTTGGAAAAGCTGAGGAAAAACCTCGCTCTAGTCTATGAAGAGCTGGCGAAGCAGGCAGTGGAAGACACAGCCTTCCCAAGTGAGGAAGTGGCCATCAAGCACCTGATGAGCGCAATTACTATCTATTCCCTCCTCAATGAAAAAAAGAAAGTTCTGGAACTCGAGGACAAAGTCAAGGAACTTTCAAAACAGACAAAATAGATTGATTTGGGTTTAAAAGGAAACAACATGACAATGCACACGGGCAAATTTTAAGTGATATATTGTGCAAAGGAGTTTGTGTTAAAAGATAAGCATGTTTGGGATATTGCAACAAAGTATGACGTGGCTGAGGGAGCGCCCAACAGAACTTTGATATCAGCTTTCCTTATCATGGGAAGAAACAAATTCAGAAGACTACCAATCACCAAAATAGGCAAGATCTACGGAATATTGACCGTAACTGACCTGATGCGGGCAGTGAAAGAATTGGGAATGCCTGATGCATTCAAAGCCAAAATCCAAGACTACATGCAACCAGAACCAAAAACAATATTGCTCGACAAAACCGTACCCGAAGCAGCAAGAATCATGACTGAGGGTAACTTCGGATCATTGATAGTCGTCGGAAAGGCACCGGATAAAATTCAAGGAATCGTCACAGAAAGGGACATCCTAAAGCACTGCTTGGATCCAGAATGGAAAAATATCAAGTTGAACTCCTTGGAAATGGACTTCAAAAAGGATCTCCACATTCTGGACTCGGCCTCTCCGCTCCCAAAGGTCATCGAATATATGGCAGACAATAAAGTCTTCAGAGTGCTGACCTCAGTTTCCCAAGGAAAAATAAACGGTATAATTTCTGCAAATGACATCACCCAACTTATCGCAAAGGAAAGAGATGAATTCGAAAACAATCCAAACTTCCTCGTAAGCCTTGAAGCAAAATTCCTCTCAACTAAAGACCTCCTCACAAAACCAATGGATTCCACCCTCTTTGACGTCGTTCAGTTCATGAGTGAAAACAACATTGGAGGTGTCCCACTCACTGATGAAAATGGAGAAATCGTAGGCATATTCACCGAAAGAATGCTCGTTGCCTATATAGCCAACCATTATTGAAAATGCACTTAATTATCAGACTTAATATAAATGCAATGAAAAAAGATAGGAAAAAGTCTAATTACGAACCAGGAGGGATTTGAACCCTCGACCTCCCGCTTACTTTCTTCCAGTTTGGATCCGCAGGCGGGCATTCTTCCAGCTGAACTACTGGTTCTCAATCCAATTATCGAAGGCTGGAATATTTATGTTTCGATACGGATTTGCATTAGAAGCTTATTGTGAATTGGTGGATTCGCACATCAGTTTTGAGGAAGAAGCTGGATGCTGCATATTTGAATGGTACTTCAGTGAATGCGGGCCCTCCATCATTGAGTTGTGTTGTGAGTATTACGGATAGAGTTCCCCCTGCGGGGAAGAACTGAGAGCCATCGAACATTTGGGTTTGATTTGCAAGGAAGCCGTCATAGGTGATGATGAAGCTTGGGTTGGAAGACCCTGAGAAGAGGTTTGTAAATCTGAATTTGACGAACACAATTTGGATTGTAAGGGTTGATTCAGAGAAGGATGTATAGAAGATTGGTCGATAAGCCAATGTGGTATTTGCGTAGTTTTCTCCGGCGGGCCTGGTTGTATTGAGGATGGCCCATGGGACTTTTCCGCTGGTTGATGAGTTCAGTGCGAAGAAATTTTGATCCTGTGTTCCTTTTCCGTACACTTTTTGTCCACTGGGCAGTACATTTGACTGGATTGGGATGAATGCAGTCAATCTGGTGAAGGGCACCATTCCCGAGGCAGAGAATGAGGTAGATGAATAAGTGAATGTCAATTGCATAGTTGAGGTGTTATCAGCGAACAGAGCGGCATTTTTCATGTTAAGCGGGAAGCTGCTGGTTGCCCCTCCACCTTGTTCCATAAGTTGCTGAAGGGTGTTGTCAAGATTGGAAAATGAGGTGGATATTGTTCCCAACGTCTCTTGTTCATCTATTCGTTGGAGGTAGGGGTAGATCAAAGCGACAGTGGCGGCGATGGCGGTGATCATTATCCCCATGAGGAACAGAGCAGACACGATGGGTGACAAAGACTTTTTTGATTTCCAATTGGGCATTATCAATTGGAATGGGGTTTTGAAGTATTTAACTTATTTTGTGAAGAGATTATGATTCGGCATTATCTTTCAGTCTGTCTTGGACTCTGCTTTTTAGGCCGGAAGCTTTGGATTTCAATGTGTCCTTTACGTCGCCAGCCTTGTCCTTTAGTTTTGCACCAGCCTCATTGATTTTGATTCGTGCGGCTACAGAGTCAGAGGCGATGAATTTTTGGAGACCTGCACAGATTTGGCAAACTCCATAGTTGCTAAGATCCAAGGTGATTTCCTTGTCGGAGAACACATCGGTGAAGACTCCCTTTACGTTTTCTGGTGTTAGAAACGCTCCTTCCTCGGTAATACCTCGATTGCAGAACCAGCATTCAAGGCCATCAGTTTCTTTTTCTTTCTTTTTCCTGAAGAACATAATTTTTTTTCCGAATTTGGATTAAAAATTTGTTGTAGAGAGGGTGAAGTTTTGGAAGAGATCAGCCCAACTTCTTCAATCTTTGATAGGCAATGGCAAAAATTGCGATTGGAAGTATGCCTCCAGTGACCAACAGGATGAGGTTGAGATCGGACAGTGAATTGAATGACCGAAGTTGTTTGTCGACCAGCATTGAGAGCGGGGCATATTGCGCAAATCCATAGCCATAGGAGAATGCATCAATTTCCATTTGCTGCCACCCGTTGGTTGATACTTCCATCTGTCCAACATAGATGCCGTCACCATTATCCTTCAGCATCACAGTAAGCTGTGGAGAGCCTGCTCGAGTCAAAGTGACAGTGACATTGGTGCCTGCAACAGGAGTGCCGAAGTTGTCAGTCACGTTTGCAGTAATTTCAATGGTTTGTGGAGCTGTAAAGTTGTTATTGGATATGGTAAAGTTGTGGATTGTCAGTGTAGATATGTCTCTGTTTGCCCAAGGCAGGAGTCTGAGGAAGAATTCGATGTTATCTGCGGAAGCCAACTTTTGATCAGTCATCATATTGTTTGGCAGGAGTGTAGCCCTTCCACCAAATTCAAAGTCCATTGCAACACCTAGCGAATAGTTGCCATCGAAAGTTTCATCGGCATCGCTGCTAAGGTTGTCGTTTTCATCGTACACAAGACCAGACACTCCTTCAAACAGTTGGTATATGGCAAAGGATTGTGATAGAATCAAGCTCTTGTTCTTTGTTTCCGTCAAATCCAAGGCCATTGAATTGAAAGCAAGAGAGGATGGTTCTCGATCGATGGCAACCGATGCACCTGACATAAAAGGCAGTTTCGTGTTGAGAGCCGAATTTGAGATTGTGATTTCATCATCACCATTCTGAAGAACTGTATTTTCTTTCAACTCAAGACCAAATTTGGAGGCCAATGATTTTGAAGATGTAATTGCATCATTGGTTTGGTTGGAAAAGAAGACGATCACTTGACCACCATTTTTGACATGATTGGCGACGTTGTCGACCAAAGATGAGTGATAAGTGTCATCACCCAAGATGACAATGATGAGGGCATCATCCTCTATGGTTGAGTTGAACACCGATGTTTGAGTATTCAGTGAAAAATTGTAGCCGTACAATGTCATTACAGTTTCAAGTGCATTCAGCCCTGCGGAATTCTCTCCAAGTGCCTCGATATAGATTTTTTGGTCAGCTGGGCGAGGGGCAAGGGCGAAGCCGGATCCAGTTTCATTTACCCTCAATGAGAACCACTCTGTGGTGATT
>JALUTL010000353.1 GCA_027016475.1 Candidatus Heimdallarchaeota archaeon | reverse complement strand
CATATATATCATTCTCAAATAAGTATATATATTTTCTCATAATTTGAGAATGATATCTTTCAAAATGCAATGGATTCTGTGCAATTGTATGAGTGAAAAACAAGTTTTCAATAATTTGTGATTATGTTTTCATCACACTATCTTTAAGTTTACAAGCCTTGTCAACTTCCTTGAATGCAATCAAATTAATTTAGAACCAATTCTTATTGCATGAGACATTTGGAAAAGGTTATGACTTGTCAAATGATTTGCTTGATATGGAAGACCCTCCTCCTAAATCAAGCCCAGAGTTCATAGATGTAATACACACCACTCCAAAAACAATCGAATTTATCTCTGATCCACAAAAAATTAAACTTCTTCTCAACAATGAGCTATATCCAATAATCGCACTTCTAAGGCACGGTAACTTTACTGCAAAAGAAATTACGGAACTTTACTCTACCTATTCAGGCAGTGGATACAAACCGAAATCTGAAAAGACAATCTATCGTTACCTAAAGGAGCTGAAAGAGGCTGGATTGATTGATGAGGTTGGGCAAAGAGTAATCAAGGGACAGACTGCGACGGAGAAGATTTGGGGGAGAACAGCTAAAGTATTCTACATTCAGCAGGAGGAAGGTGAAGAGTTTGTTGAAAAGCTTTGCAAAGAAGATTGCGTTGCATGCAAGGATGATGGTCTTCATCTTCAGGCTCAAAAGGGTTTGGGTTTAATGACTTTGCTCAAGGACATTTATCCTGTTGAACACACAAAAGTCAATTTCTCCAAATTCATGAATTCACTAGAAAAAGCTATCATGAATGAATTTCAGCAACAGTTGGCAAAATTGACTGAAAATGAATTAAACCAAGTTGCCAGACTACCATACAATGCAATTACAAACCTTTTGACCATGTCGGGATTGATATCTTTAATGAACAAGGCTCCCGAATTTTTGGACAAACGAATTAAAAAATATCTAACCTCTTGAATAAATTACTCTTCCTCTGAGGATATTTTTCTCACAAATTCTGCATGCAGTTTCAATGGTAGGCCCATGGAACTGGATGTAATTTCTGCTGTGACTTCCTGATTGGCTGAGTCGACCCTAGTAATTCTTGCCCTAGATCCTTTGAATGGACCATTGATTATTTCCACCAAATCTCCTTGTTGAAGTCCTTCGATTGCTGGTCGAGGTACAAGAATGTCCTGAAGTTCAGACAGATCCACGGGTTGATTTTTGATTGGTTTGTTGTTAACTCCCCGGATGGTTGAAGTCACTCTTTCTATACTTTGAATATCTGGCCCTTCAATGAAAATGTAGCCTTTGATTCCCTCAGTAGCCATGACTGAATAAATGCAGCCTTTATATTGCTCCAAATTTGCTTTTTTGTTCACCATTTGAGCCACAGATTTTTCTTTCCCATTGCTTGCTCTGAAAATGTAAATCGGCATTATCTCACCTATTCAACAATGAAGGAAACCATCGTTTGCAGAAGGAACCCGATTGTTCCTATCACTACAACTCCAATTGCTGTAATTCGGCTAGTAATACTTAATTCACGCTTTGTAGGTTTTTTGGTAATTTTAATGAGCCGAACGGAGTTAACATAGTATCTTCTGACCGCTTGCACTATTCCCATGACTGTGATTTAATTTGAATTCATTTAAGATTTGTTATTTGTTATGTGTTTCATTCATTGCAAATTCATTCCAATCCATAAGGTTTAATAATTTCGTGAGCTGAGAATGATGGATGACGACTGCTCCCATAGTAACCCCTCATCTCGAAATTGTTAAGCCGTTTTTGATCGTGGGAGAAAAAATTGAAGCTGTTGCTGAAGTTATGGAATGGGAGACAGTAAATGTACTTATTAGTTCATTCTTGACATTAATGGTCACAGTTTCTGTGTTCCAATCGACGGTATCGTCAATTTGGAGTATCCCTGCTGCGTTGTTTCTGTTCTTTCTTGTATATTATATATGGCGCTTGAGGATACAGAAGCTTCTAGTTGTTACAAATGTTAGAATCATAAAAGTTGAAATCAATCCTATTCACAAACGAATTTTTTCATCACATTCATTCAACCGTTACCATGATCTGCACTTTTCTCATATTTCTTCCATCCGCATTGGTGAACCGAAGTTCGAAAATTCTCGGTTTTGGATGTCTTTACTGGCACTAAGTCTTGCTTGGCTCCTTATCAACGAGCAAGGGTTAATTCCATTTTTGAGAGGAGATTCCCCACTTCTTCCCTTAGGTATTTTACTTTTTGCCTATGGTTTTGTCAACTTACTTGTTAGTATTCCGCTTTCTTCATACAAAATGAAAATTGAAAGCTTTTCAGGTTCTGAGTTATCTTTTTCCTTAAACAAAGTTCCTAGCAAGTTCATCGAAACATTCCTTGATGCATGCCGCAAATACCAATCTTATGGAGGGATCTAGGATTTCCAATTATGATCAAACCGAGTATCTAAGATTTGATGAACTAAGGGAAAATCTTGATGATCATTTCACCATCAAGGTTCCTTTCTCAACTGGTTGGAATGCTTATCTCTTCCTAACTTTTATTTCAGTGATTTTGAGAAATGGCGTTGCTTTATTGGTAATGTTGATGACAATATTGTTCAGCTACTTATTGCTTTCTCAAAAAGGTAATCTTACATTTACAAGCAAGCGGGTTTCATTATGGGCCT
>JALUTL010000352.1 GCA_027016475.1 Candidatus Heimdallarchaeota archaeon | reverse complement strand
CAACTATTTCAAACTATGGAAGACAAAATTTTCCCTGTCTTTTGGCACATTTTCCCTTTCCAAACCCATAGACCTTTGGATCAATGATCTTCTGATGGCAATATTCTTCCTGTTGGTTGGACTTGAAGTAAAAAGGGAACTGCTGGTCGGAGAACTTAGAAACGCCAAAAAGGCAATGCTCCCGATTGGCGCAGCCGTTGGCGGTGTTGTTCTGCCAGCGGTTTTCTACGTTGCCTTCAATTTCAACAATCCCGAAGGGATACGGGGATGGGCAATTCCTGCAGCAACTGACATCGCATTTGCTTTGGGGATACTCTATTTGCTAGGCAACAAAGTCCCCATCGCTGCCAGAGTGTTTTTGGCCACTCTTGCAATCATTGATGACATAGTAGCCATTTTGATCATTGCCATTTTCTATACTGGTGGCGTTGACTTCAACTATATTGCTCTTGCAGTTGCTATGTTCCTCATCCTCCTTGCAATGAACAAATTGCACATCAGACGGATAATGCCATATATGGTTGTGGGAACAGTGCTTTGGTATGGATTTTTCGGGTCAGGCATCCACGCAACGATTGCCGGCGTGTTTTTGGCAATTACCATCCCCGCAACTACAAAGATAGATCATATCGAATTTGTTGGCAAATCAGAAATGCTTGTGAACGACTTGAAACAAGTTGTTTCTGATGAGGAAATCTCTGCAAATGAATTGTCCCATTACCTAAACACAATTGCATCTTTGGAACATATCTGCCAGGAAGCAGAAGCACCTTTGCAAAGACTTGAACATGCACTGGCCCCTTGGGTTGCCTTTATCGTCATGCCAGTATTTGCACTGGCAAATGCTGGAGTGATTATCCCGAAAGATGTAATCACGCCCATTCTGGATCCCGTTTCACTGGGAATAATTTTCGGACTTCTCCTTGGCAAGCCAATAGGTGTTCTTGCAGGCTCATTCCTTGTGACAAAACTACAAATCGCTCAAATTCCGTCAGAACTTTTTTGGAACAGAATTTTGGGCCTAGGCTTCCTCGCAGGAATCGGTTTTACCATGTCGACCTTTATTGCCGCTCTTGCCTTCGAATTTGACCCAGTAACGTTGGAAATATCAAAACTTGCCATTTTGGTTGGGTCATTCCTTGCAGGTGGCATCGGATATTTCCTGCTGTCACGCACTCAATAAATTGAGACAACACTCTTCAAGCATTTGTTCCTGCCATGATGATGGATTCTACAATTTGGTCTCTTACATATTGGCTGCATCTTTCTATTGTGAGATTCTGTAAGGTTCCTGTATTTTTCAAAAATGAAAAAAAGGAATTTTCCCACCTCTTTCTGTCTGAAAAAATCCAGTCATGGGAACGTTCCACAACAATCAACAGGGAGATATACGTTCTCCCTTCAAAGCGCGGATCGTTTTGGGTTGGGTCATCAATCCATCCGTTGAGAGCCAAACCGGTATATTCTTTGTCTTCAACCACTGGGAGGATTGTCGATCCTTCAATATACTCGTCCCCTCTTCCCAATGAAGTCAGGCTGGTAAGTCCAACAGATATGAGGCGGATATAGCGGTGATCCTCCTCACGGAGAAAGGAGAAGCCGCTGTCAAAAATAAGCTCCGGGCCTCGGTCCCCGAACCCGTAAAGTGCAAAATGGATCCTTTCACCAAGAAACACATTGGTGACCCCTCTCAGCGCAGGAAGAACGGTGCGCTCATCATTCCAAAGTTCCACAAACAGGAGTGCGATTGCAAAAAGGATGAAAAAGCGGCTCACAATGTATATTGATGTATATATGTCAATAGGTGCGTCTGGGATCAATGATTGGCTGAATACCAAGGAAAATCCTCCAATCCCCATTATTCCCATCGAAATTACCTTGAATCTTGTCCATCCATCTCTGGTATCCATGAGCACAAGAATGTTGTTCTGCACAACCAAATAAAACAACAGCAAGCCACGAGGGACAATCAACAGAGACACAATCGGATGGAGAAAAAGAATTGGAACTCCTCCACGAAACGACGTTGAAATAACATGGATTGATGGAAAGGCAATCTGGGCAATTGCCATGCCCGCCGCAATCCATCCCGAGTCCAAAATGACCTGAATGTGGACATGAAAACGGAAATCCAATGGACGATTTCCAATTATCAGAAGTTGAGTCGAAACCAGAAAAAGAAGGAAAAGGCTTGCTACCACTTGAGGTCGGAATTCACCTATGGCTGAATAGAATATTCCATAAAGAATCGTCAGGTAGGCCCAAGCGGCAATCAAAAAAAAGCCAATGACCAACCGAATTGTGACCCATCGTCTCATCCGAAGCATGACGGCGAAAGCATACCACACAATGACAAGCCACATTGCAGTTGCACCTACCCTGCCAACGGAAAGTATGATGTCTGCAATGTGCATAATTTTTTTTGGAGACAGAATAAATAAATTTTCTAGGGATTTTGTCCACAGATTTGTTGGTGATATCCATATGAGAAAATATGGTGAACTAATGATTCCTCCTACTTTAGTGTTCTTAATAAACATCTGACATGGTAATTTTAATTAAAAACAAAATTTGAGGTAAGTAGAAATGAGAAAAATTTATTTAATTGTAGTAACACTTGTAATTACATCGGGGATAGCATTAGCTCAGTGGCAGAAAGTATATCAAAATGGAGGCAT
>JALUTL010000351.1 GCA_027016475.1 Candidatus Heimdallarchaeota archaeon | reverse complement strand
ATTGGGTATGGATTACCGGAGTGTATCCAGGCTTGATGGTTGTGCTGTGAAACAGGATAAATACCTCACCTTCAAATCTGTAGGTTGCACCAGGTGTTTGTTTGGCAGAGAGAAGAACCATGCCCTTTCTCACCTCATCCTTTTTGAGGGTGTGGAGGGCAAATGTAGCAGACTGTCCTGAATGTACCTCTTCAGCATTGACTCGTTTGTAATGGATGGATTTGATCCGTACCAGTTTAAACGTTCCGCCCTCATATGGTCCCACATACACTTTTTCCTGAGGCCTGATTCGTCCTGAGTACACATTGGCGGACACCACTGTTCCTACACCGGGAACGGCAAAAATTTCGGTTATGTAGGCGCCGAAATCCTTTGATTCTTGAGATGTCATGGGTCGTTTGATTGGCAGGAGGTTGAGGAACTTTGTCACCAACTGAATGTTTTCCCCAGTGGTTGCGGACACTTGGAAGATTGGGATTATGCTTCCTTGAACGATGTTTTGGGCAGATATGATGGCATCATTTTCGACCTTGACCATTAGAGGCACTTTGGCAATTCCCGGGATCTTGAGAAGCTTCTTTAGATCCGAGATGGTACGTTCAAGAATCTCTGGAGGGGTCATGTCGATTTTGGTTATTATGACGAAGAGCGGCAGCTTCAGTGCCATGACGAGTCCCAAATGTTCCTTAGTCATTTTGAGGATGCCTTGGTTTGCAGCCACAACAAGCATGGCAAATTTGGGGTTCATCCCAGAAAGGCCATAGATTGTGGTTTTGAGATATTTTTCATGTCCTGCCAAGTCATAGAACGATACAGTCTTTGTTGATCGCTCAAGAAGTTCTATATCGTTTGGAGGATGAAGTGGGTCTTGATTGACGATATTTCCGTCAACATCAAAGCCGATTGTGGTTGAGCTGATGGAAGAGGTTCTGCCACTTTCCAATTCGTGCTTGAAGCGGAATACAGAGGTTCGTGCACTTCCTCTTCCGTTGTCCAGCTTGCCTGTTTTGAGAACGCCGATGAATGTGGACTTTCCAGCGTCAACGTTGCCCAAAGACACAATAGGAATGTCAACAGGGAGCTTGTCAGGGTTTTTGATCTTCCGAACCAGAACTTCAACTACAAACCTGTCTTCGGACTTTATTTTCCTGAGAATTATTGGCTTTGCATTGATTTTTGACGCAATTGTCTCTAGTTGGGACAATGTCTCATCAAGTTCATCTTCAGGAATTCCCTCAGGAATGCCGTCATCAGTTATTCCCAAAACATAGATTGCCTCTCCATTTCCTTCAAAAAGCCGGTATTTCATTTGTGAGGCCAGTTCATCAATTCTTTTGTCATCTGCATGAATCTTCAGTTTATATTCGATATTCCCTGTTTCCTGTTCAGGGATTCCTGCATACGGTACTGCAAAGTCAGCCATGATATGATCCCCATTGGGTATCTATTCATGTATCAAACTGTTTGAGTATATAAAAGCTTGTAGCTTATCGAACAGCCTTTGGGCGGAATTGGAGCAAGTCAAAGGCAATGTCTCTTAAATAGAAGATTTATGGAGGATTGTGGAATGTCCAAAAATCGTCCTTTTTGATTTGGATGGTACATTGTTTGACAACACATCCATAGTTGCAAAAGTCTATCGAAGGGGGTTGGAGGAAATGGGATTGCCAGTTCCGCGTGACAGTTACATTCAATCTCTTGCAGGGCTTTCGACATATGAGACGGGGAGAAAATTGGGGGTTCCTGAAGCGCGTCTAAGTGAGATAGACAAATATTTTTGGCTCTATTTTGGGGAGTTTTGCAGGGATGAATTTACAGTTCCAAAGTTTGAAAAAGATGTCGAACCGACTTTGAGGTTTTTGGCAGACAAGGGGGTGAAAATGGGAATTGTAACATCAAATGAGAGTGAAAATGCAAGGTTGCTACTGCAAAAGGTGGGATGGGAGGCATATTTTGAAATGATTGTAGGGGTTCGTGAGGTAAAGAAACCCAAACCTTCACGGGAGCCGATTGATATTGCCCTTGAGATGTTTGGTTTTCAAGGGAATCGGAAACAGGTTTGGATGGTTGGCGATACATTAAGTGACAAGCATGCAGCCATTGATGCAGGGGTGGTTTCCATTGTGTTGTTTTTTGATGAAACCGGCGATGCAATCAGCATTCGGAAAATTAGTGACATCAAAACATTATTAGGAGAATTTCACTGCTGATTCAAAAAAATTGAAAAGGAAAAAGCGTCGCCAAGTTAGGTGGTTATGTTAGGTTCGAACGGATCCTTGACAACGCCTTTTTTGCATAGAATATATAGGAAATTCCTATCATTTTCTATGCAATTGATTACTGTATAGTTCAAGAGTATATAAACCCTTTGCTATTTAAAAGGTACAGATAACTGTTCATTAAAATTGATTTCGCGAAAATCAAATGTCTTTGGGAGAATCGCGATCTCAAATGGCGACGATATCAATCAAGAAGATGCTGAAATGTTTGGAGAGGGGATGAAATCATTGAACTGTTCCTTTCACCAATTGGTTAAATCTCCCCCAATAAAAGTTTAAGGAGATTATTTAAGATAACAAAGAGTAATAAATACAGAAAAGGAGCAATCTCATTCATGGATCAGAAGGACACATTGGAACATCGCTTGAAGCAAAAGCTGGAATCTGGAGAATTGTCATTGGAAGAATATAAGGAACTGTTCGACAAGTTTCAAAAATTGGGGCTATTGGACGCCATTCCAGGTTCAGCAAAAACAGAAACCTTCAGATCCTCCCTAATGGTAACGGGGCGAAGAGCGTTTGACACATCTTTGGAGGTTGACGGAGCAGTGACAGTTGCAGGCACCCTCAAAGTGGAAGGGGATCTGCACTGTACAAAGCTTGCCATCGCAGGATCAGGAGAAATTTCTGGTCAAGTTTTGGTTAGCGGGAAAATGAGCGTGAATGGGAAGCTTCATGTTGAAAGATCCATGAAAATTCAAGGTGACAGTTCAATAACAGGGAAATGCAGCTGTCTTGACAATTTAGTGATCGTAGGCAATTGCAATGTTGCAGGAAAGTTGAATGTAGACGGAACCGTGTCGGTTGGAAACAGGTTGGGAATTCTTGGAAAAGTTTCATGCAGTCGGCTCGAATGTGCTGGACGCATCAAGCTGTCAGGCAAATTACATACCGCAGAGGATGTGGTGTGTGAGGAATTTTTTGCACCATTGGTCAATCGTTCAGCCATTGGAGGGAATTTAATTGCGAAAAAAATCCAGATTGGTCACCACGGGTATGAATTTGGGAAAAGATCGATAAAGGCAGATGAATTCACTGGAGATATTGTTGAATTTGTAATGGAAGTTGTTGATACGATACTTTGGCAAAAGAAAGCCGAAACAAAGCATCAGTTTCGAATTCAAGGATCCGTTCGTGGGGAGACAATTCAAATTTCTGGAATCAGGGTTGAGGGTGATGTGGTAGGTGATCGAATCACAATCGGGCCAAACACCATAGTGGGAGGGACTGTTCTCTACAAGGAAACCATTTCTGTTTCCGAAGATGTCAAGGACAGGTTGACAATTAAGAAACTTGATTAGAGTAATGTGGTTTAGCCAATTGGCTAAGCTTTGTAAATCGATATCCAATGTACAGATATGGAGAAAATGCCCGCAAAAGAGAAGCATCCTCTTGCGAAACTTTACCATTATGCCCACCCGTTTCGAGTGGACATTTATTTGGCAGTATTGTTTTCAATTCTGAACAAGCTCTTTGATTTGGCACCTCCACTTTTGATTGGTGTAGCTGTCGACATAGTTGTCCGAAGAGAGAATTCCATCATTGGAAAGTTTGGGGTTGACAACTTAATTGACCAATTGGTCATTTTAGGAGTGTTGACCTTTATCATTTGGGGATTAGAATCGATATTTGAATTCGCATACAAAGTAAAGTGGCGGAATTTGGCACAAGCTATTCAAAACGGGTTACGATTGGACACATACAGGCACGTACAAGAATTGGAGATGGCATTTTTCGAAGATACCAATACTGGAACCCTAATGTCGATCATAAATGACGATGTCAACCAACTGGAGCGGTTCTTGGATGTGGGGGCAAATGACTTAATACAGGTTACTACAACAGCGATTGCTATTTCATTGATGTTTTATGGCATCAACATGCCATTGGCCCTGATTGCAAGCATTCCCATGCCGATAATCCTTTATTTTTCAATCAAGTACCAAAAGTTGTTGGAGCAGCGTTATGCCGATGTGAGAGAGAAGGTGGGAATAATAAATGCGGAACTTTCCAACAACCTTTCAGGCATCATGACCATCAAAGCATATGGAACGGAAGAGTATGAAGCACAGCGTATTGCAGCTGCATCAAAAGATTATGAGATGAGCAACCGAAGAGCGATTATTCTAAGTTCATCCTTTTCCCCATTGATACGGATCATAATTGTTGCAGGGTTCATAGGTATGCTGATTGTGGGAGGAATGGAGACGTTGAACGGAAACATAGAGGTAGCAGCCTACAGTGTTGCAATTTTTCTGATACAAAGATTGCTTTGGCCTCTCACAAGGCTTGGGGAAACATTTGATCTGTATCAGAGGTCGATGGCCTCGACAAACAGGATATTCAGGTTGCTCAATCGGGAAAAGCAGATGAATGACGGAACAAAGCCCCTTCCGACAGAAGAAGTTCGAGGAGAAATCAAGTTTCAAGAGGTGTATTTTGATTATCCTTCCAGGCCAAATATCCTCAAGGGGATAGATTTTCACATAAATCCCGGTGAAACAATCGCCTTTGTAGGAACTACAGGCGCGGGAAAATCAACAATTGTAAAGTTGATGCTCAGGTTATATGATCCTACAAAAGGGAAAATTAACCTTGATGGGTATGATCTGAAGGATCTGCTGATGAAAGATATCCGTGCTGCCATCGGATTCGTCAGTCAAAGCACGTTTCTGATTGATGGAACAGTTCGAGAGAACATATCTTATGGAAAATTGGATGCCACAGATGATGAAATTGTAGAAGCTGCAAAAATAGCGGAGATTCATGATTTCATTATGACCCTTCCGCAAAAATATGACACACAGGTTGGTGAAAGAGGACATAAGCTTTCCGGAGGACAGCAACAAAGAATTGCAATTGCAAGGGCTGTGCTCAGAAACCCACCAATCCTAATTCTTGATGAAGCGACATCATCAGTGGACAATGAAACAGAAGCAGCAATTCAACGATCATTGGAAAAGATCATTGTGGGACGGACGACCATAATGATAGCCCACAGGCTTTCAACTGTCCGAAATGCAGATATGATCTATGTGATGGAGCAAGGAGAAATAGTTGAGAAAGGAACTCATGAAAGTCTGCTGGAAGCCGATGGTGTTTATGCCACCCTATGGCGTGTACAGACTGGTGAAAAATTGCTTAAACATTGACTTTTTTAAGTTGACGTATTAGATATGGTTGCTTTGATTGTGGAGCCAGAAAACGCAAAGTCAAGAGACTGCTTGCCGTAAGTTTGGGAAGAATATTCACAATGCATTCCTCGTTTTGTTCAGAAACAAAAAGATCCATCAGAATCTGCTGGTCGGTGATTGATTTGATAGATTCCAATTTTACATACTTGTTTTTGTCATTTTTGGCAATCATTCCCAAATACTGTGGTGATGCAATTTTTGATACGGCCATTTTTCTAAGCCACCAGTCAGGAGACTGAACAGCAATTCCAAAGAGGATTTCTTCATCGTTTATCCGTGATACCGCTAGTTTCCTTATATCTGCATTGGGATCTGTCAGGGCAATTTGTTTCAGAAAAATGGGGTCTGTAATTTTTTCTACGGCATGGTATCTTACTGTTGAAATCTGTTCTTCAAGGGCAACTTGTTTAAGTTGATCCTGATCTTTCAAATTGTTGACTAGTTTCAGTCGTTTTTTCCAATCATGCCCTGATTCCACAGAAACAGGTTCGTTGTGATACATTTGAATATTTAGATTAGTTCTGGCAATTTTATGTTTTTTCAGTAAGTTTGACACGGGGGGCAATTCCCATAGACATGAGCTCCTGTAAAAGGAGTTTGAACGCATAGGACACAATAATTCTACTGACGTTCACTTCATCTCTGCACAATGGGCATTGCATTCGATCAAGCTTTCGGTTATATTGGGCAAGAAAACCACATTGCTCACAGAATAGTGCCTCTGATTTGTCAGATTCATCCAGCAGCCTTTCCTTGAGCACAAGGGCAGTACCATGCCCAATCAGACAATCGCGTTCCATTTCTCCAAATTTCAGACCACCTTCCCTTGATCTTCCTTCAGTAGGCTGTCGAGTCAAAATCTGTACAGGCCCCCGAGCCCTCGCATGGATTTTGTCGTTGACAAGGTGGTGGAGTTTTTGGTAGAAGGCAATTCCGATGAACACGTCTGTTTCAAGCATTTGCCCGGTTCGTCCATCATACATGATGTCTCTGCCGTGTTTTTGATATCCTGCGGCATGAAGTGCCCTGGCAATGTCATCAGCATCTTCTCCTTCAAAGGGTGTAGCCGTGATGAATCGACCGGTTGCGGCGGCCAATTTTCCAGCAAGCAGTTCAATCAATTGGCCGATAGTCATACGGGATGGAATTGCATGGGGATTAATAATAAGATCAGGCATTAAACCGTCTTCAGTGAATGGCATGTCGGCTGGAGAGACCAAATTGCCGAGAACCCCTTTCTGTCCATGCCTACTAGCAAATTTGTCACCCAATTCAGGAACACGTAAGGATCGCATTCTTACTTTGACAAGCTTATGTCCTTCCTGTGTTTCAGTCAGGACAACGGAATCGACAATTCCTGATTCTCCAAATCTCATGGCTTGGCTTGTTTCTCGGCGTTGTTCATTTCCAAAGTTGAATTCATGCTGGTCATCCAAGAATCTTGGAGGGCTTGTTCGTCCTATTATGACTTCTCCAAGCTTTCCGTCAATAAATGTTTCAGGTTCTACAATACCATCTTCAGCCAAATGCCGGTAAACTTGCGGATCCTTATATCCTCGAACAGTTTCATCAGGAATTGTAAATTTGTCTTCCTGTCCACCGGGATAACGCCTCTCTTCACTTACGTAAGCTCTGAAGAAGGTTGATCGTCCCAATCCTCTGTCAATTGAACCTTTGTTCATAATCAGTCCATCTTCCATGTTATAGCCGCCATATGAAAGAACTGCAACTACAAAGTTCTGCCCTGCTGGTCGAAGGTTGAATTTTATTGCATCGATCCCATGTGTTTTCACAATAGGCACTTGAGGATAATGCAGAATGTGTGCACGCGTGTCCATCCTTAGCCTGAAGTTTGCGGCATAGATACCCAAAGACTGTTTTGCCATCCCTGCTTCGTACACATTCCTATCAGATCGGTTGTGTTCTGGAAATGGGATAAGAGATGCACAAATTCCCAAAATTGCAGCAGGTGAAATCTCTACATGGGTATGTTCAGGAGTGATGTCCTCATATGTCAAGGCAATGTAACAGTTCTCTTCTTCTTCAGTGTCGAGATATTCGATTATGCCCTGTCGGGTCAAATCACGCCATTGCAGTTCGCCTTTGATTACCCGTTCAACATGATCTTTTGTGAGTAAGGGACACCCATCCTTTACGATGATCAAGGGACGCCTTACCCTTCCCCTATCAGAATTGATCCGTATTTCTTTTGTGTCAGGATAATATGCAACATTTACACCAGGGTCAAAAATTCGATTGCGTCGAGAGTGGCGGATTTTGTAGACCAGCTGTTCACCATCTGGGTGGGTTCCAATGAATGCACCGTTAAGATACACCTTGGTTACATTGGGATCACTTTCGTTTCCTTCGGGATCCACCCCCAGTTCATATGTTTCCTCTCTTACATGGTTCTCGTCTCCTTCTGTTGAAATGTACGCTTGGAGTGCTAGATTTTTCACCAGTCCACAATTGCCAGTCAAAAAGCCATTTGCAAAGAAGTTATGAGAATCATCATTAATTGTAAAATCATCCACAGTTGAATAGCCAAGGCTTTCATTGTCAACCGTATCAATAAATGTGACTGGTTCCCAAATCAAACCAAGATCAGAAGTCTCTTCTACTGCATTTTCTTGAATCCATTTTTCAAAGGTTGGAAATGTAGTGCTTTTGACGTGAATTCTTTCAAATTTTAAATTCGGTTTCAAAAGCCAATTTTTGATGTCTGTCAAATCCACGATGCCTAATCTAATTACTTCTGGATATTCAGAAGCTAAATTCTCCATCAGTTTTGCTGGATTTGTTCCTGAATTTGCAATGGCAATTTCTGCAACTTTTCGTCTTGTTTCTTTTATTCTTTCTGCATATCGAATATATCCGACAGCAAATTGAGCCATTCTTTCTCTTTCCTTTTCATAAGCAAACCCTATTTTTCCATATAGGTTCAATAGATTCTCATTTGTTGATTGAAATCTAATCCGACATTTGTCAGTGTATGTTACAGATTTTCTTAAAGT
>JALUTL010000350.1 GCA_027016475.1 Candidatus Heimdallarchaeota archaeon | reverse complement strand
AACCTCTCCTTTAAAGTTCTTATCATTTCATCTGCCTTAGTTATTTTCTCCATAAATGACGTTGAGAGTTCGGCTTGAATCCTCGCATTTTCTTCGCGCTCTTCCTTGATTTTTTCTTCAAGTTCCTTGACTCTTCTTTTGAGTCGTTCAACTTCTTCAGTTGAGCCGACGTTTTGAGAAATTTCTTGAATTATTGTTTCTATGTTTGTTCCTTCGGGGAATTTTGCTTGGGCGATCAGCTCCAATGCCCGTTTTTCTTGGGCAAAATGGGCCTCCATGGCAGATCTTTCGTCTTTGAGCCTTTCTTCTAGATCCTTTCTGATGGTTGCCTCATTAGCAAGAGCCTTTTTGAGTTCCCGTATCTCATCGCTCAATTCCATCACGTTTTGCTGTTCTAGGCTCAGTGCTCTTCTGGCACTGTCCACCTTGTTCTTGAGGTTGTTGTACTCTTCTGCAAGTTTTTCATACGCTTTTGCATATGAATTCATGAAATCCTGCAACAGCGGGTGAACCAAGTCCCAATATTCGTCAACTAAATTTTCCAATTCCTTGTGTTCAACACCAGCTGTATTATCCACATAGGTAACACGCTTCAGAACTTCAATTTGATTGTATGGTTCATGGTCAGGATACAGATCATCTAATGTTTTCTTTTTTCTACCAAACATGGCCTTCAAAAAGAGAGGGCACTTTCTCCAAAATAAAGCTTTTGGGATAATGTGGATGTAGGAGTCAAAAAAGGGAGAACAAGATGAACTCAAATTGCCGACCATTGAGATGGTCAAAGGGGTTTGTCTTCAAGCTGCTGCAATTTTTCTGCCCATACCTCGAAATTCTCCGGATCAGGATAATTTTTCATATGGTGTTGGATTTCTTTTGCGTGTGTTAGGGTCTTTCTCAGATCAAATAATATTTTGGGTCGGCTTATGCCTCGAATGGCTCTCTTGACTAAACTAATGGGCTTGTCAGGCTCGTTGATCATTGTCAGGATGTCATCCTCCTCGATAATATTTTTCCTAAGTACCCAATCAAACACATCCATGCCATGCTTTACATAGAATTTTACGAAAGCAATTCCCCAACTGAATTCTACTCCATAGGTGTGTGCAATCCACCTATTGTATTCCCACAACCCTTTTTCAGACCAATTATTGTTTTTGATTGCCTCGGCGGCATAGAGTCCAGCCTTTACTCCGCTCAAGATAGCTGGCCCATGTCCTTCACCATTCAACGGGTTGGCAAGCGCCCCCGCATCTCCTGCTGTCATAAACCCGTTGTGAACAAGAGAGGGGAGAGGTAACCGGGCTGGTATCTGATGTCCTTGGCTTTGAAGAATTTCAACTTCCCCATCGAAATATCTAGTTCGCACCTTGTCGTTGATCTCTCTGATGTTTTTACCGACATTGCGTTCATACAGCATATATCCTAGCCCAATGTTTAGTTCCTTGGATCCTCTGCTAAAAAACCAATAATACCCCGGCATGACCTCCTCTATTTCTGGTTCATAGGTCAGGTAAATTGCCTTTTGAAACTGATGAGGTGAATGAGTACGAATGATGTCTCGATAGGCTGCTATCATTTGATGTTTGGGTATTCTTTTGGGAAATTTGGTGCACATCCAATCGGGCAATCGTGCTCTTACTGCTCCTTGAGAACCAGATGCGTCGATCGTGATTTTTGCTCTTACCTCGAATGTCCCTTTTTCCTTGTTGTAGCATTTAATTCCCTTTAAGTAATTTTCCTCGACTATTGTTTCCACAATTCTTGTAGCTGGCAACAATGTAACATTTTCAAGCTTGACAAGCTCATTGATTATTTTTTGGCCATACTTCAATCGGTCAACCGTCGATGTCTTTGAGCCAATCTTAATTCTGGTAGATGGGTGCTTGCCGATCAGGACTGCTTCATCACAATACTCGAGCAGTGTCCCATCTTCCGGTGATGGTTCTGGAAATCCAATCCATTCATTCGCTATTTTGGGATATTCAGGTGAAAGTGCATCGCCGCATACCTTGTCACCAATCAGCTCTCGTGGCTTTCGATCGATGACAAGCGTTTTCAGGCCTTTCTTTGCTGTCGCCATTGCGGCCGCGCTTCCGGCAGGACCAGCACCTACAACAATGACATCTAGTTCATCAGTTGGCATAAGACCAAATTGTCGTACATCTTTTGAATGTTTGGAATTTCCAAAGTCAAAAGTATAAAATTCGATGGTTTTAATGTTTCATGGCGAAATATTTAATCAAATTCTTCCTTAAATGGGGTAATTCCAGACATTATTTTATTATAGTTTCAGCCGATTAAGATATTGTGAGCAGTTTGTGGTTTGCCGGTAGCGTTTTCAAATGGATTTATTATAGATTGGCCTTTCTCACCATTGTTGGCATATTAGTCCTTGGTTTTCTTTTGCAGTTTGAATTGCTAATCAAGAATTCACCGATATTGGGATTCTTCCTATTTGCTGCATCTGTACTGTCCATTTTTATGGTCTTTCCATTATGGAAACGTTTCTCACCCTATTTCGCACCATGGGTAATTTCATTTTCTACCCAATCCTGGATAGGAAGAAAGATCATTTCAGGGGGCTCTTTTGTATATTCGGAGTACGAGGACAACCCTGAGAAAATAGGGTTGTTCCATCCAATTGGTCGTTTCATTAGTTTGGCAATTGCCTTCCTTGGCGTTGCAACATCCTTGGTAAAGATAGCAACAAGAGTCAATCCCGCTATTCGGCCTGAATCGCCTACTGAAGATATGGCAAGCACAATAGGTTGGATTGTTATTTTGATCATTGTACCGATCATGTTAACTCCCGTTGTGCCCGTAATATGGACAATGGAGGATTTAAGATTGAAGGCTTGGCATAAAGGGAAACGAGTCTGTTGGAGGGTTGCAGACAGGTACAGAATGAGATTCAATGGATTTATAGCATTAAGCGCTGTAACAGCGGGATTGTCGCTTTCTTCTCAGGAAGGGTTGGAATTTCTTGATAACGTCCTCATTTTTCTACAGTTACTTGCATCAGGGATGATACTGTTGACATTTCCATTGGGATTACTTGTTGCCTCTTATTATCTCTATTTTAGGGGTGAGTTGACGCAAAAGACACTCGATCGTTTGGATGTTCCGATTGCCTTAACTGAGCTGATCTACGATGTGGAAGGCTACAGATTGATGGAACAGAAGTTACGAAAGTACGAGGAAGAGGAGCGGAAAAAGCAATTGGAAGCACAAAAGAAAGAACGGAGGCTTGAACGGAAGAACAGGATAAGAGCATTCTTCAGATTACCACCTGTTGCTCAAGAAGTTCAAAACCAAGAAACTGACGGAAATCCAATCTATCAAACAGATACACAGGCACATTCGATACTGACTGGGGACGGAACAAGCAATGAAGAGGTTCCAAGTAAAAAGACAATAAGCCAAAAATCGGTAGAAAATCCAATTAAGAAAGCGGTGACGAAGCCACCAATAATGATAATGGATGGGTTCAAGAAAATAACAAAAACAGGGAGGAAAGGAGTCACAACATTAAAGGACAAGTTACCAAAGAAGAAAAAGCATCAACAAGGCAAATAAATTTTCTCAAAGGACATATAGTTTGCGCTACGAGACATTCTAACTTAAATAGTTGATTTGGCTTAAATAGAACTTCTTTTTAATGTCGTTGTACAATTATATTTTGACATAAGTATATGATGAACATTGATAGCGGAAAACCGATCCTTGATATCGAATTCCACGATACCAGTGAGATTAGCGTACCTCCCAGACTGATTGATCAAGTGCTTGGGCAGGACAAGGCAGTGAAGATCATTAAAAAAGCTGCCTTGCAAGGACGGCATGTCATGCTTATTGGGGAGCCAGGGACAGGTAAATCATTGTTGGGAGCCGCCACAGCGGAACTTTTGCCGAAGGATGTATTGGAAGACATATTGGTCGTTGCCAATCCGAAGAACCCGAACAATCCCAGAATAGTGACATTACCTTCCGGGGAGGGACGAGCTCGTGTTGAAATTGCACAGGAACGTGTCAGAAAACAGGAAAGTACACGGAACCTAATAGCGATCCTGATTCCATTGTCCATGATTTTCCTCTTTGGGCTACTCGGAAAGTGGGATGTAATGGTTCTGATTTGGGCCACATTGGTTGCATTGATCACTTTTATGGTGCTGAACAATGTCCGTGGTCGAAGCGAGTTTTTGGTTCCGAAACTATTGGTGGATACGTCACAAACTGACACAGCCCCGTTTGTTGATGCTACAGGTGCCCACAGTGGTGCTTTGCTTGGTGATGTCAGGCACGATCCATTTCAATCTGGAGGTTTAGGAACTCCAGCACATGAAAGGGTAGAGGTAGGACTGATACATAAAGCCAACAAGGGCATTCTTTACATCGATGAAGTGGGCACTTTGAACATAAAGACTCAACAAAAGCTACTTACCGCACTACAGGAGAAGAAATTCCCAATTACTGGACAAAGTGAACTTTCATCCGGTGCGATGGTCAGGACTGAACCTGTTCCGTGCAACTTTATCTTAATTGCCGCAGGTAATGAAGAAACGATCAGAAATCTTCACCCTGCACTTCGTTCGAGAATAAGAGGGCAAGGTTATGAAATTGTAATGGAAACAACCATGCCCGACACAATGGCGAACAGAAGAAAATTGGCCAGGTTCGTGTCTCAGGAAGTGGCAAAGGATCATAAAATCCCTCATTTCACAAAAGCTGCTGTTGAGCAGATAATTTTCGAGGCACAGCGTCGAGCAGGACGTCCAAACAGCCTAACGCTTTTGCTGAGGGATTTGGGTGGATTAGTTCGTACAGCAGGTGATTTGGCTGTTGAGAGAAGTAATCCTTTGGTAACTGAACAGGACGTATTGGACGCCAAACTTCTTGCGATAACATTGGAAAACCAACTAAGCCTTCAATTATTGGAGGCCCGGAAGGACTATGACTTGGTACAGGTAAATCAAGGAATGGTAGGAAGGGTAAATGGACTGGCAGTCTATGGTAGGACGGCTGGATCAGTTATGCCGATCGAAGCAGCTATTACGCCTGCAGCCACGGTTGGCGCGGGCAAGATTTTTGCGACTGGCCAGCTTCGGGTGATTGCTAGAGAATCAGTCCAGAACATTTCCGCCTTGATTAAGACATATTTGGGCAAGGATATATCCAATCATGACATCCACATTCAATTCGTTGGTGTGCATGGTGTTGAAGGGGATTCAGCCTCCATCACAATTGCAACGGCCATTGTGTCCGCCATTGAAGAGGCCCCTGTTAGACAGGACACCGCGATGACAGGATCTTTGAGCGTCAGAGGCCAAGTGTTGCCGATTGGAGGCGCAACCTATAAGGCCGAAGCCGCAGCTCGTGTCGGAATCAAGCGAGTAATTATTCCAGAAAAGAACATGGCGGATCTCAAACTTGATCCGCAGTATCGGAACAAGATAGAAATTATTCCAGTACGTACCTTTGCAGAAGTATTGCGTGCAGCATTAGTTCCTGAATACTCACATGTTGCTGACAAGTTCATAACAAAATATGACAAAAAGCAAAAAGTTGCCCATCACGAAGAGGAAGACTTTGTGGTTATCAATGAGACAAAAGACAACCCTTCACTTCCAACAGCATAAATGTTTGTTTGAATAGAAAATTAGGTTACACTTCGAAGCGAATAGTTATATCGAATTCATAGAAGGAAACTTTGACGTGTCTAACACAGGAACTTATCGGCAGACAGAGCTATTTACGTGTTATCTGACGGAAGTGGACGAAGATATGGAATTTGCAGATTTAGATGCTCTGTCGATGGATTTGATACCTGAGCTTAATGCCATAGAGCCATTCAGAGATGTCAAATTTGAATTGGATTTTTTGGGAATTGCGGGGGAGGCTGAATTCCTGTTTTCCTTTAAGCGAATGTGGGATGATAGAGAAAGTGACCTGCTTGATTATTTGGATAAAGTGCAGGAAGCCATAGAAAATGGTTTGCCAGTAATTGTTGTGGATCGAAGAACAATCAGCATCGTTCCAGTGTAGTGGGAGTGGAAACCGAAAGTATTTTTCCATCAGGAGTTTAAATACTCAAGTCAGAATCACCTGACGGTGGCCCTCTAAGGGAGGGTTCACCGAAAGTATTCCCCCTAACCAGGACTTGCAATAATGGTTCTGCTTCCTCCCCGGTATGGGGGAATTTTAATCTAACAGGAGACTGAAACAATGAAAATCGATACCAATTCCGATTTGACTTCAAAACAAAACCCCACAATCTACGAAATACTTTCATTTGCACTGCAAGTGGTAGACCAATACGAAAACATCAGACACTACAGGAAGGTAAATCCACAAGCGTCCTTCAGCGCACCTATAGAAGTTGACATTCCTTGCATTCAATGCGACAGTCCTTTTGTAACGGAAATCTTTGATGATGGAATTTTTGTTTGTTTAGAATGCGGGGATCAAAGAATTTAGCAGAGTAATCAAACAAACTACTTCCTCCTTGGGGGGGAGGAGCACACTTACGCGTGTACTGCTGGAGTTAATCTTCTATATTGCTCGAAAGCAACTTCATTCAAATCACTAATACCAAACATCCTTGCCACAGATGGATTGAAAGTTCCTACATCAGTTCTGTCGACATGGTGGATATCATATTTCCCCAACGCAGCAGTCAAAAGCATTGTTTCAGTTCGGACAGATTCAACAAAATTCGTGATGTAACCTACTGATTTCTCTGATGGCTTCTTCAATCTTTGCGCCAGTTTGGAAAGAATGCTGTTTCTGTATAGCCCTTTTGTCATGAAATACTCTGAAAATTTGAAGGAGTAACCAGCAATTAGGAATGGGCGCCCCATTGAAATGCCATCAAGCCCCAATGCACTGCATTTGACAATGTCCGCTCCAGAACGCATTCGTCCAGAAAGAACGATGCTCATCTTTGGGTTCTTGCGTTTCATGGATGCTGCAATTCCCGCGCAGGTCAGAGTGGGCAATCCCACATGATGCAATGCAACAGATGGACTGAGACCTGTTCCCCCTTCCTTGCCGTCAATGGTAAGGCAATCCGCACCGGCAGTTCGAACTACATCCACTACTTCAGCAAGATCCCTATAAGGTCCGGTTTTCATCCAGATTTTGATTCTTGGATAGTCATTCCTCAGTTTTCTGATCCTGTTTGCGAGGATTTCCTGTGTGAAGATATCTGGAGCTGAGTGTCGCTCATAGCTTTGGGCAACGACTGTTTCAGGATCAGGATGAATATAGTAGATATCCTTCAAATCCAATGCGGTTTGTCGATCCACCATTTTTTCACCACCCATCCCGGCTTTCGCACCTTGGCCTCCTTTGATTTCAAAGGCAATCTTCCCTTCCTGTATCCATTGATCAAAATCTGGATCGGAGTAAATTTTGTTCCAGAGTTCGTTCGCGGCATCTTCTTCATTCTGTTGAATTACGACACCACCGAGCCCATCATACCAGTTGAAATATTCAAGTATCCGTTCTTTTAAGGTTGGTTGAGAAGCATGTTTTCGTGTGCCATACCCCCATGTCGATGCCACGTTTTCTCCAATACCATATATGAGGCCCTGTGCAGCACAGGCTTTTGCACTGAAAGGAGCAAGCCTGTTCCACATTTCAGGACTTCCCATTGAAGCCTGAACCAACGGAAGCGAAGCAGTAAACCCACCGATACTACATTTGGTTTCAACATCATAAAAGACAGGCTCACGGTAGATTAACTCAATTGACTTTTTAAGCCTCAAAGGAGTGAATTGTGGTGGAAGAAGGAGAATGTCGTCCATAGTTGGAAATCTTGTCGGATTTGCCTTCACTCTTGCTCCAGTAATGGAAAATCGCCCAACTTCAGTAGCGTTGGGGTATACAGCCTTTCTTCCATGCCTTGCTCTGTCAATTATGTCGGTAATCGGGTATTCCATTTCAGTCACCTACGGGGTATAAAGGCCAGGAATTTTGGGATATGGAAGGGCCAGATGAATCGAAGGAAGTCCGCAAAAATATCGAACCGTTCTTTCAAGCCCTATCCCAAATCCTGCTGTTGGTTCGCCATGTTGTTTCAGAAATTCCAGATACCATTTGTATTTTTGAAGGCTTTCTCCGCTTTCTTTCATCCGAGGAATTATTCTTGACAGATCGAATTCACGAGCTGCACCTGAAATGACCTCTCCATAGCCGTAGGGAAGGATCAAGTCGAAATCCATTAAAATCCCGGGTTTTTCGGGATATTCTCGATCATAGAAACCCCTGGCCCCCTTTGGATAGTCATAAATGAAGAATGGTTCATCATGCAATGTTGAGAGGAGCCATTCATATTCCCATGGAATTTCTGAACTGCGGCTCAATTTTTTGGGTTCAATGCCAAATCGCATCTTGATTTCCCGAAGTGTTTCAGGGAACTCATCCAAATGATAGTCAATCAGCTCGATTGCTTCTGAATG
The DNA here is from genome assembly GCA_027016475.1 of Candidatus Heimdallarchaeota archaeon. GTDB lineage: Archaea > Asgardarchaeota > Heimdallarchaeia > Heimdallarchaeales > Kariarchaeaceae > WAKA01. The sequence continues at coordinate 40 of JALUTL010000350.1, read as the reverse complement.
AGTGTATTTTTTGTATGGAGTTGAAGGAACTGTCAAGTGA
>JALUTL010000349.1 GCA_027016475.1 Candidatus Heimdallarchaeota archaeon | reverse complement strand
AATCCACCATTTTCTTTCACCTGCATTGTTTCTATGTTAATTCCGTTCTGTGAAAGAATACTTGAAATATTGTATAGAAGTCCCAAATGATCCTTGCCAATAATGGTTAATATATACAGCTTCCTGAGTTTTGGTCTATAGCCTTCAGTATAGTTAACAACATCTGTTGAAACACCCAATTCTCTTCCAAGCTTCCCCAAACTCAACTTCATCCCGTCTTCGTTAATTGTAGACTTACTTATATCAATTAGAAAAGTGATGGATAAGTGACCTCGCAGAACAGACTGCACAACATCTAAGATGTTTATATGTTTTTCATAGAAGAAGCTGCAAAGATTGACAAAAATTCCCGGTTGGTCACCAGGCCTTTTCCATTGTCCTTTTGTCTTTTTTGTGATTTTTGTTTTTTTTCATTTATCGCAAATCCCTGTTTCTTGTTTTCTTGTATTTGTCAACTAGATTCATAGGCGGGAAGGTTTTTATTCCGTAATCGAATGGAATTTTGTGCACACCAACGACGCAGGTCTAAAAACCTCATTTATGGGCATACTGATTGTTTCAGCCATCTCCTCGATCCTTTTGCTTTTCACAGATTTTGGTGGATACTACACAGGTAGCACTGTATACATTTATCTCTTTGGCGACCCGATTTCAACATTACTCATCGGACTGATTTCTCTTCCTATTCTCTACTGCACTTTTGTCGGTTACAAGGGATACACTGCTACAACCACAGTAGGGCAGAAGGAAGTAGTACAGGGATATAGTGCCTCTCATGGCCATGGTTATAACACTCATCTCAATTTTGACCTTTGTGGTCATTGGTGAGGAGTTTGATGAATATTGGCTAGATGCGGCAGGATATGCTGCTATTTTAGACTCCACGCTGAACTTTGTTTTCTTCAGAAATTTGCTCGGCAAAATAACGCAATGAAATTTATTTTACGAAAAGAATGAAATACTGAGTTTCATCCTTTCCCGTAAACTGAACGACCTTTCGATAGCTCGCAACAAAGGTGAACCCCAACTCCCGGAGAGTGAGTTCATACCATCTATTCAAAAAGTTTGACCAAAACATTTGCGGGGCTCCCAACCAGTTCTCCTCCATCCCTTCCCAAACGGAATTGTGACAGGTAAATAAAACAGGGGCTCCATTCTTCAGAATCCGTTGGATCTCACAAAACAGCTCAAGATGGTATATTCTAGGTAGATGGAAGATGGCAAACATGGATATCACTCCTCCGAATGATTCAGCATCTGCTTTCTTGCAGAATTGCAGCATTTCACCTTGCTCAAACCTTTCCTTGTGTTTCGGAAAATAGGATCTTGCCAATTCAACCTGCCTGTCAGAAATGTCTATCCCAACATAGTCGAACCCATTTTGAATAAGATTCTCTGCTATCGGCTTCCCGTTGCCAAATCCCAACTCCAAAACCTTTCCGTTTATTCTCTTTTTGAATTCCTTGAATATCCACGTCTGTCCTTGTCAAATCAAGTTCCTTTTGACGATTGATTGCTGCCTGATTGCATCCCTCCCTAACAAGATCCGTCTTTTTTTTCAAGTCGTCCACAAGGAAAATGTCCACTTTAACATTAAAGGATATCCTTATCGGACTGTAAACGTCAGAAACCGGTATTCCATTTGGCAATAGTCTCATTGCAATGCTGACGCATTTATTAGGCAAACATAATCCCTTGCTTATGGATTACAAAAAGATTGGTCTGGTTATTGTGGCCCTGATACCTCTATTGGAATTCATCTCAAACCTTTATGGGCTTTTTTTGCATTGGAGAGCTACGCGGAAATGGTAGGGATTTCTCCAAATTCCGAAAGAACTCGCCTGATCATTCTGTGCCTGCTTGATTTGTTGGCTGGCATTCCTCTTGTACTGTTCCTCTGGTATAGGCAGGACATAGTTTTTTCAAAAGTATCCCTTGGTGGATTTGTATTGTATTTCCTTTATCAGGTTGTAAGTGGCCTTGCACAATTGGAAGGAACATCCACAATGATCGCTTTGGTTGGAGGATCGGTGTATCTGGGGTTGGGATTGGCTGGGTACTATTTTGCAAAAAGCTATGAAAAACCTTCCACGCAAGCTGAAATGGATCAGTAACCCAATTCCAAGTTTACTTGGTTGATGGGTGGCTTGCCTTCATAAATCCGTTGAATGTTGGTAATGATGTCCTGAACAAACACCTTTTCCCGATCAACAATTTTGAAGGCACTGTGTGGGGTCATGACTATATTATCCAGCTCTTCAAACGGGAAGTTTTGCTTGACAATTCGATCTTCTCCTTTGGGATAGTTGTACCATGTGTCAATGCCAGCCGAATGGATTCTTCCTGACTTAAGTGCATTGAACAGGGCTTTTTCATCGATTACTGGCCCTCTGGCAATATTGGCAATCACTGCTGTTGGTTTCATGAGGGCAAACTGCTCCTCACCAATCATTCCCTCCGTTTCCTTGGTAAGGGGGACGGCCACTATCACAAAATCGGACTGCTCAAGAAATTCATTCAACATGCTTTTCCCTCCGATGGATTCAGCTACACCATCGGGCTCTGTTGGATGTCTTTTTATGGCCAAAATTTTCATTCTGAAGCCATTTTTCAGCATTTCTGCAACTTTTTTGCCTATTGCTCCATAACCAACGATGCATGCAGTCTTCTTTGTCAACCAAACTGAATTGACATTTTCATA
>JALUTL010000348.1 GCA_027016475.1 Candidatus Heimdallarchaeota archaeon | reverse complement strand
CCATTTTGGAACTTATGCCCTTATCTCCACGCCATACCTTGGTTGTATGCCCTTCATATTCTTTTCAGAACGAGCTAGTAGCTGCTTTGCAAGATCAAATTGAGACAAACCGTTTGGATTTGGAAATGATCATCGAAACCAAGGATTCAAAGCTGGATGATTTGCAAAAACATGCCTTAAAACAACGCAAACCACTGCTTATTGTAGCCATTTCTTCTGGAAAATTTTCAGAGGGCATTCAATTGGTAAAGAATGGCAATTCATTACTATCTCTCTTGATTTTTGCAGGTTTGCCTTTTGTTACTCCATCAGATGATCAAAAGTTTGTTTCCAAGATACTTTCATCTGTACTTCAAAATTCACAGATGGCCTCCAACTTTGAGCAATTGGTTCCTCTAATGCAATTGATTTCCCAAGCATTGGGAAGAACTGTCCGTTCTGCCATTGACAGGGGGGCTTTGGTATTATTGGACAAAAGAGCGGAACTGTTTAGGGGATTGGATCGGGATTTTGTTATTCGCCGTTATTCCAACCTCAATTCCTTAAAAAGTGACTTAGTTGATTTCTTCGAAGGTTATCCTTCTCTTCAAAAGGTGATTGAACATGAATAAATTTGACAATCTTATTGCTCAGATATTAAACAACAAACAAACTTTGCGAGTTGCAATAACCACGAACACCAATGAAATGTCAAAAAGAAAAGTCAACGCAACTGTGTCCTACATTGTAGAGCGTGTCGCACACCATCAACAACGGATAAAGGATAGCCATGCAAGGCTATATGCCGAAGGTATTCAATCATACATCCAATTACGTTCTGCATTCAATGCCTTTGATTGGCCATTCTCATCAGATGGTCTTTCTGTAAAGGCCTATGAGTTTGTTTTTCTGTATATGATGGAATACATTGACCCCCGTATGTTGGAAGAAATCAAAAATGTGGTTCATTTTTTCCCCCTTTTCCAAAAAATTGAACCCAGTCTTGCACAATCTGTTTTGAACAGGCTTAAATCCATTGAACCAAATCTAATTAGTTCTGGGATTGAAAACCCGTACCTAGTTCTCTTGTTTCCTGAATCCCATGCATCCTATTTTTCCAACTTTCTGGAATTTTTAGAAACCATGCTTGTTCTTGTCACTAAACAAAACCTTCCCTTTCTCATTTTTTCCTATGCCCCAAATATACCTGACATCTCCCAATTTCCATATTTCTCTGTTTACAACAACTTTGATATACCTCAACAATTTGTTTCTCTTATTTAAAAATCTATAATTGATCCTATGTTTGATGGCTCCTCCACCACCCCCTCCAATTGCAGGAATATTTTTTGATGTTGTTCAGGGATTGTTGGCCATTTTCCTCCTGTTCCTTTTGTTGCCGATAATCCAAGTCATTGTTTTCAATGTGTTTTATTGGCTTATTGGAATGCCATTAGGGCTTCAACCGAATCAGGTTGGCGGATTCTTTAACTATGTTTTCTTTCCTGGTTTTGTGCTTAAGCTTCTTTTGCGGGCGAGCATAGTGCCCATGTTGGGTGGAAATACCGGCACAAATTTGGGAATGAACTTCAAAGGAGTCTATGCGTATACTTGGGTTGATTTGGATGAAGACCTGCTGAAAGAATTCATTTTTGTTTATAGTCCATATCTTTTGGTTTTTGTCAATTTTCTAATCATTATGTTCTATAAGCCTTTACTTATGCTCCTAACTTACAATGGAGTGCCATTGATTTTGGCAATCGTTATTGTGGTCTATCTTTTCATGTCAATTATCATCACTGGCTTCCCCACTCCTCAAGATACCTACGCATTTTTTGTTCTTTTGGCTCGTGACTTCCCTATGGCCATTGTAATGACCTTTGCCATAACTGTCAATTCACTTCTCCTTATCCCTTACTTTGGACTAGACATTGCCACAACAATTGCATTCATACAATTCGTTGTTTTGCTTGTTGGAGAGTTGCGTGTCCAAAGAATTCTTCGGATTTTACGAAATCCTGAAGACAATGCAGAGGAATACCTGAACTATGTTGATTTGGGAATAATTTAGTGATGTACCATGAGCGAGAAAAAAATTTATGTGATTCGTGGGTATGAAAATTTTCAAAAAATTAAATCCGAGCAAGATCTCTGCTATTGGATACAATGGACTATGAAAAAATGGTTTTGGCTGGAAATTTTTGACCTGCTTGCTACCGATATTCTTGAAACAAAAGCTTCCTTAGTTATTGTATCAGATAAATTAGAAACAGAGGAAAAGATTACTATGGTCTTCTGCTCAATGCTGGGGATTCCTGTGATGTGGGACGGACCTATTGCACATTTGGATCGGGCAGAAATAGAAACCATTCTTCAAATTGACAATCGATATGCTTCATATACAATTCCCCAATTCAATGAAACATCGGCATATGTGACATTTGAAAATGACCTTTATACCTCTCATTTCACTTTGGAATCCCCCTCCAATTATGTTGCTACCATGCCGCAAATCTTGGTATCTCCCCAATATTTCAAGTCGCATTGGTTTGAACTCTCGCCATTCAATGGGATCCCTGTCCAATCACTGCTGGTATTCCCCCTCTCAAAAAAAGCAGCCGATATCTTGAATTTGGAAAAAATACAGTTATCTCTCCTCATTTTTCTGGATATTGCTGGATTAATTTCGAAACGAAGACTTATCGATGCCGTGTTTTTCTTATTGAAAGGATATGGTTTTGATTTCTCCTCTATTCAATTGCTCCTCGACGGACCAAGGCCAAACCAAATTTCCGAGTATCTTTCACGAATCTACAGGATTGAAACATATCAAATACTATCCTATACTGCTCACTTTCCTGTTTCTGGAAAAGTGCTGATATCATTTCAAAACGGAGAAAAAACCCTTCATAAGCTCACTATATCTCACAGTACTTTCAGATGTTCGTGCAAATCGAATTTCTGCCCTGGTGTATTGATTTTTCTTAATGAAGTTGATACACACACTTACATTGATTCCTCCCAATGGGGAATATTGAAAAGCTTGATCATCACATCCGTTGTACGTAGTACTCGGCGAAAACACAATCCGCGAAACTTCAAAGAAACGCTCTTTGCTGATGAAAGTGCAGATTATAAATATGAATTGACCCAATTGGGCAAAAAAATACTTTATCTGGGTATGCCCCCATCTAAATATTTTGAAATATTAAATGGTGTTCAATCATCAAAATTAGTGGATAATGGTCGTTTCGTTATGGAATTAATACTGGAAAGCCTTGGCCTTACAGAACGAACCATGCAGTTTTCCAACTATCCCAAGGAAAGAATATTGGAACTTGCTCGTGATTTGTCCTTTAAGTTTGGTTTGTCAAAAGCTTTGAGGGATTTAAACTCGAATTCTTCTAGTTCGAACCTTTTTTCTTCTCTTTAAAAAGATAAAATTACACTTTCTTCCAAATGGAGGCAATTCATGTCCAAATCCCTGAGAATCAGAACCCTCTGGCAGATCTAATGATGGTCGAAATAGGCTCTCCACCTCGTTTAATGGAGCTTAGGTTCTTTTTACTTGATTTTCCAAGGCTTTCAATAAACCAACCCTATCTTCCGAAAACATACATTGGTGTTGAAGGGAATGTATCTTCATCATCGGATTTGGTTCATAAGTTGTTTGAAGTTTTTAAAGATGTAATGGATCTGAAAGACACTTATGCCTCCAAAAATGTTCTAATAACCCCCCATATTGTCATTTTTCCAAAAAATGATGAATATCGACAAATTGCAATTGCATTCAGCATTCTATCTCCTCCAAAACATAAAGACATTGAAACAATAAAAGGACATTTTAGAAATTTCTGCCAATATTCCCTCAAAAAAAGATCCATTGAAAGAATTTGCAAATTTTATGTTTCTGGATCTCAGCATCAGTCATTGCCAAATTTTTCTCTAGACGCCTCCGTTCTTTTCTCAAAAATTGCTCCATCAACAATTCACGACATCACTGTTACTGATATCATTGCGTTAATGGATCGGTTAAAATCATTGCAACCGCGTGCATTGCCTCTACCACGCTGGTCGAAAATCAATGGCGAGTTATTGCTTGGACTAAATGGAGAAAACAATCTCCTTTACTGTAAAAAATATAACACAGTTGCTCTTATCGGACAATATGATGATATCATCATTCAACTTCTTCATACGCCGTTTATAGCCCACAATTCTGTGATATTTACTTTCAAACCAGATAAATACCGTCAATTGATAAAGGAATCAGCCGATTTGGTTTCTGAAAGAAAATTACAGGTTGTCTCTCCACGAAATTTCGGAATAAATTTGCTGGAGATGATGATCCAGGACAAACCCTTTGGAATACAGCTTTTCAGGGCTTGGGCTTTACTTGCAGAATATCCTCCCTCAATGGACACTCTGGTTCAAGTATTGGAGTGGATTGCAATGGGGATGAACTCGGATCCAATTCCCAATTGGTTATTTCTGATGGAACATCGTGAATATTTTGATAGCTTGGACATGAATGAAAATCAAATTGAATCCTTTCTCATTTCAATGGAAGATATACTGGGATTGAAATGCCTATCAAATACAGAAGACCGTATTTTCCAAAGGGGAGGAACAATTGTTGTTGATTGTTCATTGCTCAACACAAAAAAGCAAGCATTGGCACTTGGATTGGCCTTTCATTTTCTTCGTAAGTACAAGTACCATGATTATTCACTTGCTATAGCTGGCTGGGAGACTTTCAAAACAAGACACTCTCTCGGTCATCTTCAAACATTACTCTCGTTTTCCGAATTTTCTCAGTTTCCAACACTCTTTCTCTGCGAAAATGTTGTTAGTGGCTTAATGAACCATACCCAACTAAAAATCATCAAAGGAGATAATAGGGCTATGAGCGAACGAAAGTCCATTTCATTACTTCATAAATGGATGGATCTGTCAAAAGACGCGATCGTTGACTCCGTCGACAACCTTCCCACAATATGGAAACTTGGCTCATCGTTTGCCTCAGTACTCAGATATTCTCTGCTACCATTTCAGAAGCTCCCCGTTTGGAATCTAGAAAAGATCATTGATTATGATGAGCTTGATCATGGACTTGAGGAAATTCACTATCCAACCGCTGATGAAGAACCTGAAACGTTGAGTTTAGAGGATTTCGGCACTTTGTTCGACGAATGGTTGATTTCTTGGTTTTCAATTGAATATCAGATTGAAACTACTCGAGAGTTATATTTGTTGCTGAATGAGCATGATGTGTACTCCGAAAGCACTCTTTCCATGATAATCGATGAGATGGTTAGCAAAGACATGCTTCTGCTAAATAATGGAAACATTTCTGTCGTTCATGAAGTTCGCCAAAAAATCAACAATGTTGAAGAATATCTTTTGTCCTCGCAACACAATTTCTCTAAACTGGGCAGGCCCCTCTCCTTCCAGATAATCAACGAACTAAGGGACAAAAACGAACAGGTTTCGTCTTTTGATGATTTAATCACTTTGCTGATTGAATCCTATGGTTTATTGATTGCACAATCAAAATTTGATTTTCAAATCATTAAACTCAAGGTATTGCTTTTTTTCGCTTTAGAAGCAAAACAATCCAAATACAGCAATGATATTTGGCTCAATATACTTTCAGCAAAGTTTTTGGAGATTGTATCAGAACTCGACAACAATCTCAATGATGATCATCTAAATGCAATAAAATCAATCCATGAAACAAATCACGTCGAAATCAATTCAGAAGAGATACTGAAACAAGATTTGAATGAAGGAAATCCAACTGAATTAGCCAATTCGGATGCCATTCCAATGAGCCCTGAGGAACAAATGGGCAAAACTGAAGAATTGTTGACCATGAATGATCTGAAAGATTCTCTACAAGCTTCATCATCAGCAATGATAAATTCTGTAGAAAACCAGAACAGTACCTTCTTGGCAGGAACGAAATTGGGGACACAATTGATCAAGGCAGATAAGACACTGATCAGTGGAGACAAAAATAATGAATTGTTGGAAAAAACCAATGATGAAGAAAGACAGTTATCAAAGATCCGAATGCAACATTAAGGAGAACAATTCCGTTCTCCTCTCTGATGGATAAATCAAATACTGTCAAGAAAGACGGTGAAAAGAAGAAACAAAAGGGACTGACAACTTGGCCGGAAAAGTTTACCAATGCAGATCGTTTATTGGGTCGCATTCCTCCACCCCCTACGGGCAATTTCCAAAAGTCAAAAACAAAGCCTTCTAAATCAGAAGATTATTGTGCCCTCATTTTGAAAATTCCTGAACCATATGTTCCATCATTAGACCAACTAGAAATTTCACAAGATGATGATTTCCGTAAAATTCTTGAAAAAGTATTGAAAGGTTACTTCATTCTTCCAATTACAGATATCAATCCCCCATTGGAGATATCTTCCCTGATTAAGATAATCAACCAATGTGCGCTGAAGGCGGAAGTTTCAATTCCTCCAACTCTGAAAGAAGAAAGCTTTTCCGAAGAAAAAAATTTATCTGCCAAAGAATTTTTGGCACAGCTCAAGATAGATATTAAATCATTTGTTTACAACCACAAATTCAGAGAATTACTTCGAGAAAGCTTAACTCCTTCTCCTACCAAGGAAGAAACAAACAAATCCACTAGGCAACGCTTAATGGAATCTGGATTAACTTAACTCTCAATATATACTAACTCTCTAGGGAAAATGAATGTCTATAATGGGCTGTATTTAAAAACAAACTCCCTAATTTTCGATTCAAACCTATCCAGTTCCGGTGTTTCTGTAATTATATGGGATGCTTGTGGTGCAACCCAAGTCTCTATAACTTTTGAGCCCAAATTATTTCGGTAATAGTCCAACGTACTAAGGTCGATATGCTCATCATTATCTCCAAGCATAAGGAGCACTGGGCATTTTACCTTATGCAGCCTTTCTTGAGCAACCTGTATGCAGTCAAATAATCCTGCAACTGCACGAAGTGGATTTTTGCGATATGCATATATTCCAAGTTTATCCAATACTTGAACCTGTTTCTTTTCCAATGGCCAATATTTGACCAAATGAGACACTGGACGCAATAAATAATTGACTCTATAGAGAGGCCGATCCCGAACATAAATAGGGCTAGACAGCAACACCATTGATTCAATCGGATATATGGACGCCAACATGATGGCCAATAATGTCCCCATAGAATGGGCTACAATTATGACTTTTTCACACTGCGACTGCAGTTCAATATACTTTTCCCTAGCTGAAAGATACCAATCAACTGCCGTAGTTGTTGCCAAATGGGCTTCACTTGTTCCATGCCCCGCCAATCTGACAGCAGAAACCACATATCCCTCCTGAAGAAACATCTGTCCATATTTTCTGAAAATTTGGGGTGAAGAGGCAAAGCCATGAATAAATAAAACTCCTTTTGTCTTTTTGCCTTTCGGTGACCAAAAAAACTCTTCTGCTTCTGGATCTACAGTTGTGTCATAGCTTCTGGGCCACATACTTTGATACAACGATATCCATGGTGAAATAATGACAATAATGCCTTCCTTCAATGCCCTGCCTGCTCTTTTGAAACTGTTCTTTAGTGTTTCCCAAAGTGTAGGTTCGGGAGTTGTATCAATTTTGATGAATTTAATTTTACCCATTAAAATCACCCTGTGTGCTCTTCTTCCAAATGAATAATTTCACGTAGCATTTCAACTGGCTTCTTTTGCTTTCGCCCCATAAATGATACAAGTGGCATCAATACAAAAAGGAACAGGATTACGATGATTGGATAATAGCTCCATGTCAATCCAAATCTTGGTTCATCAGAGCTAATTCGACGAGTGTCCAAATCCAAAAGTGCCAAAAAACCGCAGACTAGAATAAAGAAAAATGGCACTAGGAGCCAAGTATCTTCTGGTCGAAAGGATAGAATAATTCCTACGCCGTAAATAAGCCATATTCCACCGATAGCCCATAAGCTCCATTGAAACTCATCAAATTGCCACCCATCAGCTCCAAACTCAATAAGAACCAACATTGTGGAAAGAAAGACCATATTTAGAACTGAAACCCACCATTTAAATCTGGGAATGCCTCGCTTTACCAAATGTACCGGCTCATGATGGCTTATTTCCGTTCTGCAATTTGGACAAAGCACAATTCCCTCCATTTTTGAAGTCATTTGCATTTATCCTTTCTTATGCATTTATTAGCTCATGGATAATTCAATTGACAAAGGCATTTTTGTTTACATACTTTTTGCTTTTATACCTAAATTGCATTTCAAATTGTGTCAAATGTTACCTATGGTATCTCCCTGAATGATAGGTTTAAAGAAGGAAAAGCTTCAGTCTAAATACTGTGTCATCTGATAGGGATGTTGGTCGAATTATTCCTAATTCAACCTTTACCGAAACATCAAAAAAACTCCGGGAAATGATCGAATCAAATCCTGAAGAAGCTCTTGAATATATGAAAAACGCCCCAGTGGTCGATATTGCCTATTCACGAATCAGGACTTCATTGGATGGTTTTGCCTCAGAAAAAGAG
>JALUTL010000347.1 GCA_027016475.1 Candidatus Heimdallarchaeota archaeon | reverse complement strand
GATATTTGCCAATGGGCTTTTCTGCCTTCAAATAATTCAGAACCGATATTTTTTTGTTCACTATACATATTGAAAAGCCATGGATTCAAACATAGTAAACACGAAGGCACTAAAACGCCTTTATTCCATATTTGTGGCTTTACCGATCTTCATTTTTGCTGTAGTGATTGCACTTGATTTTTCCGTAAATGAAACTGTCCCTACTGATCCATTTATCCAAAATACACTGCCACTTCTTGCAATTGCTCTAAGTCTGACAGATATGCTTGATCTTTGGAGTTTTGCTACCCAAAGCTTCTAAGGCAATCAAGCAAGAAACAAAGCCTAATTATCTGGGAGCATTTTCAAACATCACATTGTCATTTGCTTTAGGTACTTCAATTGCTATTCTAGGATTGCTTGTTGCAATAATGCAGGTTTTCATTGCTGGCGGACAGATTCAATGGGTATACGTCATTGTTCTCATTGGATTCACTCTGATCACAAATGCCTACATTTACAATAACTATGCATTGCCTACCCTCAACGTTCTAGATGATCAAATTCGCTTATGATCCAGATGATGGATTCCGCAAGTCCATGAAAACCAAAATTACGATTCCGACTTCTATTGCCTTTGTCAACAGACCTACTGGACTGGTGAACCCATCCATGCCCCAAACTGCAAAATATGCGATGATTGTGATGAGCGTATAGACAAGCAACAGCCACTTCATCTCACGTATTCGCTCCCCAAACGTCCCCGGCAGGAACCCAAAATAAATGGCCAGCAAGAGTCCCAAAAAGCCGATGCCGTTCAGCAATAGACTGAAGTCCAAAAAGCTGAATCCCTTCTGAACCAATTGCGAGATTCCAATCAGAAGGTGGATTACTCCTGTCAGAGCAATCAAAACTTTTGTTATAGTATCCGATGCCATACAGAATATTCAACAGTTGCCTTAAATAGTTTCCTTTTAAGGAAAGTTTATCATTTCAATCGATGAAGCCACCTTCGGCTTTATTTAGAGCAGACAATGTCCTTAATGCAAATAGCCAACAACAAAATTCCATATATATTTGCATTGATTTACTGCCTCTAAAGCATGAGGGACGGACAGGCATGGCGTCCTGCGAGTCCTGAGGCGGATCAGCGGATGTCCCTGTCGTCTTCAGTACCAGCCAGTATCGGAGACGTGGAGGTATGGCTAAATGCAAAAGTATCATCTATAGCAAACTTTAACCAGTGATGGTAAGAATGTAGTAATACAGCAATACGATATCAATGATCAAAATGATAAAGTATCCGACCATTAAGAAACTCTGTAAAGTAAAGTTGAAGGAAGTTAATTCCCATAGCATAAAAATCAGTAGGGTTCCAATTAATAGCAAATGAAAGATGTGAAAGAAAAAGTTCATTTTAAAGGGAGGACTCCTTGTTGTAGTCAGCTTCTTTGCTCGTCTGATCATATAAAACATAAAAAGTGGCCCCATTGCCAGAGCCATCAAACTTATGATCTTCACAGAATCATAAGCGATGATAGTCATCGCTAATCCTCCAATCACAATAAGGATTTCATAAGCTGGAAATGACTGTTTGATTGCTGTTTCTTCTTCAAGGAAATCCACATGATTACCTCCAAGAACCTGATGTCCCGCCTGCTTTTGGAATAGGAGGCTCAGATGAGGGGTACCTTTCAATCAAGTCCCAATCGACACTAGAAGATAGAAGATCTATGTTGTTAAACAATCCCGAAAATCCGAATACTAATGTCTGCTCTTGTCTTACTCGGACTATTTTATAAGTCCTTTCACCGTCCCAAATGTCGATGTAATAGGTAAATTGGGCAATTATTGCGCTTTTGAACCCAAGAATTTGCATGAAATCATAGCCAAGGCCAAAAGTCTCTCCTTCATCAATATAAAAATCATAGTATGTTTTAGTATTTAATCCAACTTCATTTTCAAAAAACCTGACTGCTAAAATTGCATTCCAAATATCAAGTACAAAATCCAAGCCTAATATTACGCTGTAGATGGCAGCCGCTGCTATAGCACCTGGTGGGCCAGCAGCGATCGTACCAACTGCCACGTATCCAATAAATGCGATGGTTAGGTCAAAAAGTTTATCCAAAATAATAGAATTAACGATAGCTGACTTGATATACCCATCATCTTTACATTGACCGATATCATATGCAGAAAATTCCACGACGCGGGCCATGGGAAAGTTTGATTTCAGCTCCACAATGGCGGCCATCTCCTCCACAGAGTCTCCGAACTGCACCACAAGGGGTGAGATGGCATTGTCCGAAAGGTCGAAGGTATCAGCAAGCACGGGGGCAACCCCGGACATCACCAGAATATCTATGAAGAACAAACCAGTGATATGCCTTGTTGAAAGCATGAGTTGTGGGAAAAAAAACTTTTCGGCTGTGGTGCAAAAATGTGGGAAAATTTAAATTGCATGGGGTGAATTTTATAACAAAGCAATGTTTCGTAATCGTCAGAAAATTATTTTGATCAATGATTTTGCCAATGATTTTAATGTTTTTGCAACAACTTAAATGGATGCATTCAAATTTGAAACATTAAATAGGATTTATTGATATTGAAACTTCGGAAATTGTTGAGATTATTAAAAGGAAACAACCAGAAATGTAGGATTTTTGAATTTTATGACCTTATTATTTTTCAGAGGAATATTCCTGTTTGAGACAATTCTGCCA
>JALUTL010000346.1 GCA_027016475.1 Candidatus Heimdallarchaeota archaeon | reverse complement strand
ATTGAGTTGCCCCCCATTCCACTTCAGCACAGGCTAAAGGAAAAACAACTTCTTGATGAGGCTTGGAAAAAGTTTCTGGAAAGCCAATTTGAAGAAGAAATAAAGCTGGAACAAATTTACGAAAAAATAGAACAGGTGTTGACGAACAATAGTCCAAGAAATCTTTAGCTCTAGATATATATCTCTAAAGACATGCCATATATATTAGGGAAAAATTGGACAAGTGATTCAATTGAAAGCAAAATGGTCGGCACTGATTTTGGTTATGCTTATTCTGTCTTTTTCCATGCCCTTACTGCATTCAGTTGCGCAAGAAAGACAGGGGGCCGACAGGTTTCGCTTTCGCAGTGATTTTGGAAAGCGTTTCAATGACTCAAATGCATTGTATTCTGGCGTTTCAGTTGGAAATATATCTGCGTTATTTGTGGCACCTCAGGGGAATACAACGTTTTCTGCCATGTTTATTCTTCATCAGCGAAGTGAAGTGGCAAAAGCCAAGTTTAAAAATGAAACAGAAACGCGTCCAATTTTCGTAGACCAGAAAATGATAATGGAATTTCCAAAATTAATTCTTGTGGGAAATGCACTAGGGAATAGACCGACAGTAGTTCCATTACACGAGCTGCACTGGAATCTGACAGTCGAAAAGACACGAATCGACAGTTCAAGAGGAAAGTTGGATATACGACTTGTAAGCTCATTGCAACAGCCAGATCCACTTAAAGGAGTAAAAATTGAGATCATAGTTCACATGGCTGTCTTCAAAGAACAGACAACTGAAATTGTAAGATCAATACAATATGGGCAGGATGGCTACGAAATTATTGAACAGGAGACAGTCGGAGAGCGCATTGGATTTTCTTTGAAAATGGATCATAGGATTACGGGTTTGCCAAATTCAAATTACCGTCATGTCGTTCTTCCTGTCCATATTCGATATTTGCAATCAATGGTTGCCCCTAAAGGGATCGACAGTTCAGGCTTTAGACCGAAACAGATTTTGGTGGAATCACGCACAGACAATGAAACGAAACATCCAAGCATTAGATTAAAATCAGGTACGTTTCTGGGCATGGTTTACAATTGGACAGAGGAAGTTATCGTCGATGATCAACACACAAAAGTGATGGTTCAACCATTGAAAAGAGAGAGCAGAGGGCCTGTCTTTGAACAAGGAAATACAAGAATCAGAATTCGGCAAGGGTTTGAATCAAGCATTGCATTGATCTATCCATATGGGAACAACATATTACACGATCCAGCATTGGAGATTACCAGTTTCCTCCCATACAGCAGGGTTTTCACAATCTCGTCATCGGCACAGGTGTGGGGACAAGTATTTGCACTTCTGGTTTTGATACCCATTCTTTTCATCATAGGGAAAAGAAAGACATAGTCTTAAATTCCATAAAATTCAGATCGATATTGAATGCAACCCTTGGAAATGAAACTTGACGAGAACATAGATTTGGAAAAGATCCAAGGGAAACTAGAAGAAATCTTGAAGCCACTGAGCAATCAAGTCAGGCTAAAACTCCTTTTTTTGATTGCGGGGGAACCAAAAACCTATTCCGATCTGTTAAAGGCAACAGGGCTTGAAAGCGGCTCCTTTTATTGGCATATCAGGAAGATGGAGGCGTTGGTAGAGCAGACCTATGACAGAAAATATGTGTTGAGTAAGTTGGGAGAACAGGCAGTAAGACTGTTGCTTGCCGATGAGCTTGAAGCCCAGCCCACTTATCCCAACTTTATTAGAAAAGCGGTAACAGCTTATGATCGAATTAATCAAGCCCCCTTGTGGCTTCTGATTCAACAAACAGTGATCATTTTACTTTTGACTTCTGCACTCTATACAACAGCAGGATTAATGCAATTCGGCATCACAATTAGAATTTCTGAAGGCAATGATTACCTTGCTGCAATAGGAAGCATAATAATCTCAATTTTGGTCATAAATCTCGTTGCAATGGGGCTTTTCATCATTTATTGGAAAAAAATAAAGGAAGGACGTTGGTTGCCACCCAAAGTGTTAGCGGATGCCCTTCTGAAGAGTTTTATAGCTTTGTTGCCTGTGCTTCTCAGTGGGATTGTTTTAGGATTGATGGTTGTGGCTCAGTTTCCCGTCGAGGTAATCACCTCAGAGATTTTCCAAGCTTTATTGGCATTCGTTTCGACATTGTTTGCAATATTCTCCCTTTCTGTGTTTTTCATTCAATATTTCAGTCTAGAACTTCGGGAAGCGATGATTTTGGCCTCACTAGCGTTGTATCCCATTGTTTTTTTCGGAATTTTTGCACTTTAAGTTGGAATTGCGATTTCAATTCGTTCGATAGAGAATGTAATGTCAAATGAATCTTGTGATGTCAAAATGGTAAATGTGCCAACAGGAATACGGATTGCCCCATCTGTAGATATAACCCCAAGGAGTATGGGTGTCACTCCTGACAACTGCCCCGTAATGTTTAGAAACGTCGTGGTGGCCCGAAGCTTCACTACCAACCCAGAGAAGTTTTTCCAATGCATTTGCCCAAACTCGATATTGTTCAAGGTTGATATGGTAAAGTTAATTTTGGCAACAGGAATGTCAAATGGGAGATTGTTCGTAATGCTGGCGTTGATTACCAGTTTGGCCGAGCCAGAAAACACATCATAATTCTCCAGTACTACATCATCAGCATTTAGGGCAAATGTCGGTTCGCCTTCCTCTGACAGCAGGATGGAAAAATTCGCAAATGTGGAGATACGGAGGCTGTTTATGGCAACATTCATTTCACCTTGCACAAAGGCACTGCCTTCGATGTTGTCAAAGATGAATTGCAATGTTTCCTTGTAACTTTGAACCAACTCCAATGACAAGTTGTAAACACTTTTGCCTCCAACTATGGTTACTGGTGCAGGCAAGATGATATCTGCAATTGCATTGCTTGCAAACACGATAAATAGATCCCCCTCCACCACAAGATCATGACCAAATGGATTTGTGATGTTTGCAACTATGTACGATTCTGTAGCGGTTGAATTCTCAGGGTTGCCTATTTTGGTTATATCAAACCCAAACTGTTCTTCAGGGTCAAAAAGAAGGTGATTCTCAAATTCAACCGAAGTAGATACTCCAAACACACTTCCTCGAATTCTCCCAAAAAATGGAACTGAGAATGTTGCTCCTGCAAATACAGCGGCCAGCAGTTGATTGGATCCGTCCGCTTCTCCGGATTGAGTGGAAAGCTGTATTTCTACTTCCAAAGCTCCATCGTTTTCCAAATCTATGGAGGATTCTTCCAGATCAACCTCAAATTCAAGTTGGGAAGTATTGGAAATATCCATACGCAAAAAGAGAGATGAGGGGGAGAATGATGCGAATGCAGATCCATTCAGCCCTTGGGTTTTGATTGTTAGTTTAAGGGTTATTGTTTCAGAGGAGGCATCAGTAATTTTTATGGCGGAAACTGTAAAGTTTGCAGCCTCAAGTCGGCTCTTTGTATCTTCCTTTTGGTTTTGTACGTAAATGACGCCATATCCAACGCTTCCAACAAGAACAGAACCCAATATTATTGAAAACAAGAGAATCACGTTTTTTTTCTCTTTCAGAAGAGGATGAACCATAGAGTTAGGGGAGAGAAGAAAATAATAAACTTTTGTTCACCATTATAAAGAAATAAGTCAAATCAATCTAAGAAGATGGGTTTTTAGTTCAGTGCTTCCAGGGATGAAGTTCCGATCTTTACACAATTGAATTGCTTTATGTAGAACATCCGAATCATGATGGCCAAAAAGAATGCCCGAGGAAAGAACTTCCCAAGGCAGGATATCGCTATAAACATGATATCCATTTTTAATGTAGTCAACCACTTTTACAGGAGGAATTACTGAAAGCGGCTCGATTGAATTATTTTCTACCTTGCACAGGGTGTAATCGAAAGGAATAGCTTTAATACGATCTAGGGATTTCAAAGGAAAGGAAAGTAGTTTTATGTCCATTTTTGCCACCATCCAAGTCTCGGGATTTTTGTAGATGTCAACATCCCATTGAACTATGACAGTCCCTGATTCAAATCCGTAATCATGGAACGTTCGTTTTGGTGACTTCCACCTGCTTTTTATGGGTTCACCGGCAAGCCAGTTGAAAAATCTATGATGCCTCATAACCTCCTCATAGGTGAAGTAGCGATCTTTGGAATATGAAAGTCGTTCCAAAACAAAACTCAAGGCAGGGTATTCTTCGAAAGTTGGAATGTAGAATAGTTCGTGGGCCCTTTTGATTGGTAAGGGATATACCGGTCGTTCAAGGTTTGCTTCAATAAGATATATAAAAAAATCATCAATTGTGCTTCCATTGAGCTTTGATATTTCGAAACTACTTGATTTTTTTCTGGTGTCAGAAACATTGAAAGAAATATGCAGTTTCTCAAGTAACTTGGGATAGGTTTTGCTGATCAGTGTTTTTTGGTCAAATATATGCTGTTCTTCAATGAGCTTGATTCCTTGGTTGAAAAAATGTAGTTTCTTGCTATCGTCTACATCCATCCTCAACTGTGCAACTCTTGCTTTCAATTGTTCAAGTAGCCTACTCATGAACAACTTAAGCTTTTGAGAGGAAATTTTTGAAGACCAGTACATCCAAAGTTGAAGAACAGTGATTTTTTGGACAAGTAAAGGCCAGCCATCAAGCAATACAGAATTTGGAAGAAATTTCAATGCAAGCCGGTTAATAGAGTTCATCAAAAAGTTGAGAATGATGTCAGCTGTCTGAGCAGATCCTGTTTCAGAAATAGGAATAGGAAAAATTTGGAAAACCAATTGCTCAGCTTCTTCCTCATAATACGGCATTTTAGGAATAGGTGAAACTTCACTCAATTCACCATTTCTCAAAAACAGATAGACAAGAGCAACAAGTCTGTTAAATTCAACAATACTTTCCAGCTCCTCTAGATGTTCCACCATATGCTGGGAAATGGATGGCCCTGAGGTGTGAGAGAATAGCAGAGCCTTCGGCAGTTCCAGGCTCCCAGCATATGGCGATTCAATGATTATCTGAGGTAGGACATTATATATGTCAGAAATTACATCTCGGAGCGGAACTATCACTACAGGGGGTAAGGACGGGAAAGTGTTTAAAACCCAAGATAGGTGGGGGCAACGTGTGTCAATACATCCATGCAGGTGATTGGTGCTATTGACAACACCAAAAAAAACACTATCATGGACATCCTGAACGGCATATACCCCCTTTTGTAATTGGTTGTCAAACCTCAAATACAGCAACGAATATTTCCAATAGTCCTTCCACGACACGACTGGGTCAGCCAATCTGCCCACCTCCAATAAGAACATCTTTTACCAATTCTGGCAAATCACTCCATCTGCTAAAGGGAATGACAAAGAAATCAAGTGTTCCAATGGTTTCAATGTAAGGAAAGTTGTCTGTAGGAATAAAAACATAAATTTTGACGCCGGTTTCAAACATTTCAGTCAGCAATGTTTTTTTGGAAGCGAGATCGTATATCAGGGCATCTGTAATGATTAACAAGATCTTTGACTTGTTAGAAGTTTGCTTGAATTGGTCTCGTGCCCATTCCAAACCTTGGCCAATCATTGTTCCTTTGGATGCACGGACATTGAGGAGTGAATCAATGATTTTATCGTGGTTTCTTCTCCGTTCAGTTAGTTCACAGACGTAATGGGTATTTGATTCAAAAAAGGCCAACCCAAATTCTTCCTTGGCAAGTGCAAAATATGTCATGGCAGTGGTAATCGTTGCATATCGTATTGGGTTGCCATCCATGGAACCGCTAATGTCAACCAGCATAACCACTGCCCGGTTTCCCTTTTCAGTTTCACGGACGATGATGTCGTTAATAGACAAATCCTCCAATTGTTTTCCAGAGCTGGCAATATGCTCCAATGTGTTTACCCAATCAACCTGATCAAATTCATCTCCCTCTTGGAAAGGACGAAGAGTCGAGGAGAGAAGGAGTCCACCAATGTGATTCATACCCAACAGATATGACTCTGAATGCAACTCTTCAAGAAAAACATGTTTGAAATAATCTAAGAGGAAAGAGCGGAAATTTTCAGGAATTTCATGTGTCGATCTGAACCATTGATTCAAAATGTTGGAACCATTACTCATGAATATTGAAGATGATAGCACCTCCATTGAATCATCTAGGTGTTTTATTGTTTGAATGACTGTATCGAAGTTCTTCTCAAGGAATACGGAAATTGCACCTACATTTCGATGAGCTACCGCAAGCGTTGAAAGCGTATCTAATTGGGATTTTGAAAGTTGCGCGGTATCGACCAAATTTTTGAAATCAGCATAATCCCCCTTATTTTCAACTATCAAATGCTTCATGATTTCAAAAGAATCGCCCATCAGAAGTGCAGTTTCTATGTCCTCGAGATCAAGGGCTTGCGCTTGATTTTCAAATGCCTTTTTTGGAAATTGTAGATCGGCATCGTTTATTGCCTTTTTTGCGGCTTGTAAATCAGAAAAGCTTTCAGCCTTGGACACAAGCTCCAATTTTAAATCATTGAGAATTGATTTCTTGCCAAGGTCATAGATTGAAGAATCAGTTGTTTCAAAAGCTGTTGAAAGCTCATTGAAATAGTTGATTAGCTCTTGAAAAGACGAGTTTGCCGTTTCTTCCATTATTCGATCGCTAAGATAGTCGAGAATTCCCTTGTGGTTCAATTCAACCAAATCGATGGCTTCAGAAAGTGCCAAGCCGTCCAGTTCCTCTTTCCGCATTTCAATCAGTAAAGACAGACTATCTGATTGAGTGAGATGATCGTAGGCTACAGCCGTTTCAATTGCCTTAGATAAGGGAAATGTCTTGATCATGTCATAGACATGGTTTCCAAGCTTGTCCTTGTGATTTAAGAGAATATCTGGATGAAGAAGCAGGTTTTCAAGTGAAGGTGCCTTCTCGATCATCAATGAAGCAACTTTGTCATAGACCACCTTGTAGTTTTTCTGCAGTTCAGGGAGATTGTATTGATTGCTTATTCGCATAAAAAGACCAATTGATTTTTTGAACTCAGAGAGTAAGTCAAAACTTAACTCCTCAAGAAAGTCGACCGAGGCTGATGGAAATTCGATACTTCCATGGAGATCTTGCAAAACTCTTGAATCTGGGATGAAAAACAATATTATAGAAAGAGCATTCTGGCCAACTGGGGAATTCATTTGATTCAGGATTGCCAACCCTTCTCCAAGCACAATTGAATCCACATCCGACCTCTCTAATCCAAGATTCCGTTCAAATTGCAAAAAGAGTGATTTAGAAGTTGAATCAGCATATTTTGCTTTAAGCATGGATCGAATTTTTTCGATCCGATCTGTAAACGGAAGTAAAATAGAGGGGTTCATCATTGGAAATGTTGTCTGTTTCATCTCCTTATTTTTTTCAGGCGGTATGGATTGAGAATTCTCATAATTTAGAATTCTTTCGGCGATGGAAGCAGCAAATTTTTGATATGGAGGTGCTGTTGTGACTTTTGCCAACATAATCAAATCTCTATTGTCCAAGGAACCGTTTCGCAATCGATGGGCCATACCCAATTGAATGATGGACATCTCTTGACGTAATGAAAAGGAATGAGTAATGCCTCTTTCTTTGGCGGCCGATCGAGCCAAACGGATAAAACTGGAAGCGAAAGTTACTAGTTCCATTATTCACCATTACCAATTGTTTTTGTAATCAGCTTTCTTATGGCTCGATCTTTGTTGATGCCAGGCCGAAATTGTACGCCCCCTTGTAGCACACTATATGCCAGTTCATGAAGATCAACAGTTTCCTCCTTCTTAATCCTTGCAGCAACCAGCCGTGCAAGGGCAATTGCTGTACGTATTGATGCAGGACGATTTAGTTCCTTAAAATCTCGTGTTGCAAGTATTAAGGAATGGATTTTCTGCAATAGTGTTTCATCCAATGAGGTTTCCGGGAGGTTTGCACGAATGATTTCAAGTTCAATTTCTGGTTCAGGATATGTAAGCGTGATCCATACTTTCAACCTATCTTTTAGAGCCTCTGAGAGTCGGTATGTTCCGGCCAAATCATCAGGGTTTGCTGCGCCAATCATAAGAAACTCGTCTTGTGCCTGAATTCTACCAATATGAGGAATCAAAATTGTTCTTTCTTCCAATGGTTCCAACAGGGTATTTTGGGTGAACTCAGTTGCCCTGTTCAGCTCGTTTGCCAAAAACAGACCTCCTTTAAGCATCATTCGAGTAAGGGGGCCGGGAACAAAGGCATCTTTCACAAATCCTTTCTGAAGAGTGATTGCAGGATCAAAAGCACCAACCAAATGTTGCGGCTTCGTAGCTTCATCAAAGGTCATCCATTCAAATGGACGATTCTGTTGATGAGCAAAATAACGGGCCAACAAGGTTTTCCCGGTTCCCGGTGGCCCCAACAGTATTGGTGTGAGACCGGTATCTGTCGCATCCTGAAGAAGTTCCAGCGCCACCTTGTATTGTCCTTTTATTACTACTTTTTGATTGAAATCTTGTTTGTCCACAAGAGATTTGTCAATTAACTCAAGATACGAT
>JALUTL010000345.1:20718-21928 GCA_027016475.1 Candidatus Heimdallarchaeota archaeon | reverse complement strand
TGAGCGGCGTTTGATTGTCCATAAAACTAATCTCTAAAGTTGGTAAAGTGTAAAGGTCTGTCCGCATCCATAGCGCGAACCAAAGCCATAGCAGCTTGCAAATCATCGCGTTTTTTACTTGTCACACGCACTTGCTCACCTTGAATGGCTGCTTGCACCTTCATTTTTTCTTGTTTGATGCGTTTTACAATTTTTTTTGCAAGTTCTTCATTATGCTCAATAAGTTCCCTCAGTGTACCAAGGAAGACGCCCTTATTTAACAGTTCATTTGAAAGCTCAAAAGTCGTTGCGGAATGGGTTTCAAATGCATTAGGTGAAAAGTCTCCAATTTTCAATGTTTGAGGGTCAATACCAATTATTTCCTTGTCTTCCCAATATGGAACGAGTTCATTTGGGTTAAATTGTTTGAAGTTTGTATACTTATAGAACAGATTGTCTTGATCGATTGGAAGCTCAGCAAAATTTTTCCATGCCTCTTCTCTTCGTTGTTGTAACCATTGTGGCTCATTCTTTGCGACCTTTCTAAGATTTTCCTGTGATGTGTAACTTGTTAGGAACAACGATTCCAGTCTACTCATAATGCTCAAAAAAGAATCAGTTGCCATTGTTATTAAAAGTGAAGATAGTGATGCTTTATCATATGTACGCAGAAAGAACGGAAAAAATTGTCAATTCGCCCTATAGGTTGATTTATATGTTTAGACGATGACATTTATATGGATATAGCATGACATCGAAGCCTGAACTTGAATTTGATTACAAAGCAGGATGGGCAGATCCAGAAAACTTTACTGCTGCCACAGATTATGGGTTGAATGAAGAAGTTGTCCGTCAAATTTCAGAATTGAAAAATGAACCCGAATGGATGCTTGAATTTCGACTAAATTCACTGAAGATTTTCAATGAAATGCCCATGCCACAATGGGGCGATCCATTGTTGAACAGCATCGATTTTCAGAAGATAAGATATTACGTCCGATATTGGGACAAACCAGAAAGGACTTGGGATGATGTACCAGAGGACATTAAGAGAACATATGAAAAATTGGGTATTCCGGAAGCTGAAAGGAAATTCCTAGGTGGAGTTGGCGCTCAGTATGATTCCGAAACCGTTTATCATAACCTTCGAAAGGATCTCGAGGACAAGGGGGTCATTTTCCTTTCAACCGACGAAGGATTGAAGGAATATCCAGAATACTTCCATAAATAT